>CAXRKA010000138.1:0-3378 GCA_964231155.1 Alphaproteobacteria bacterium
GCCAAACGCAGAGACATTTATAAAACCTAGCTTTTATGAGATCGATCACATTCAAGACATGAAGGGCGAAAAGTTTGGTCCCATATTGCACATTATACGCTTTAAGGCTCAAGATATTGATCGTGTGATTGATGAGATTAATTCAACGGGCTATGGACTGACATTTGGTCTGCACTCACGGATACGTCATTTTATGGATTACGTGGCTTCACGCATCAAGGTAGGCAACGTCTATATTAATCGCTCCATGACCGGTGCCGTGGTTGGTGTACAGCCCGTTGGTGGTCGTGGTTTATCAGGTACGGGACCAAAGGCTGGAGGTCCGCAGTATCTTCATCGTTTTGTGACTGAAAAAACAATATCAGACAATGTGACGGCAACAGGCGGTAATACCGAACTGATGAGCCTTGATGATCTCAAAGATCTATAGATTATAGTAGAATTTTAGGATAATACAGAAGGTGATCCACATGACTATCACCAAGGGTAAACCGGCCTTGATGAAGTCTTTGAACTTGTAGTTTCCTGGGCTCATAACCAATAGGTTGGTTTGATAACCGATAGGGGTTGCAAAAGAACAGTTTGCAGCAAAGAGAACAGCCAGAGCAAATATCCGAGGATCTACGCCCACTGATGTGGCGAGTGATATTGCGATCGGTGTAAAGATAATCGCACAAGCATTGTTGGTCAGGATGTTTGTCAAAATGGCAACAACGATAAATAAGAGTGCACCGGCATAGAGTGGGTCTTTTGCCATTTCAACACTCATAATGGACTCTGCAATAAACTGCGCACCACCAGTGGCTTGGAGTGAATGGCCCAAAGCCAGAACAGAACCAATCAAGAAAAAGATTTTCCGGTCGATAGCACGCACAGCTTGCCGGATATTCAGACAGCCTGTCATCACCATAAGGACAGCACCAGCAAAAGCTGCAGCGGGAATGGAAATTACACCAAAGGCAGCAAGTCCAATAGTCACAGCAAAAATACTAAAAGCAAGAGGGGCTTTCTCACGTGTGGGTAGGTCACGTGTTGTCCCCGCCAAAACAACAAAGTCACGATTGTTTCTCAAAGCTTCAATCGCATGAACAGGGCCTAAAACCAAAAGTGTATCACTGTTTTCAAAGCGGCTCTCTTTAAGGCGTCTGCGCATCATACGTGCACGTCGTTGTAATCCAAGAATGACACAGCCATATTGTTTGTAAAAACTGATTTGTGAAAGCATGCGATCAATGAGGCGAGAACCAGGGGCAATCATCACCTCAGCCAGAACCTTACTGTCTTCAGTGGTCTTTTGGCGTTCTTGCAATGCTTTTTCGTCACTGATCATTTGTTGCTTTTCTTCACGATCTGAAGAAAGAACAAAGCCAGGGAAGCGAGTTAAAGTTTCTGTCAAAGCTTCACGTGTGGCGGCAACAATAATAATATCGTTGGCTTGAATAGTGTAATTCTCAAATGGTGGAAGAATAGTGTTTCCAGCACGGTGGATCAGGCGAACACTGAGGTCAGGCAGAGACTTAAACTTGCCTTTTATACATTGTTCTCCAATCAAGCGTGAACCAGGCTCAATGTCAATTTCAGCAATAAATTGCCGTGTTTCACCAAAGAAACTGGCAATTAAAGAAAGGTTTTGGGGGAGGAACTTGGGCAAGATAAAGATGATATAGCTCAAACCCACCAAAGCCATAATGATACCAATATGGGTAAACTCAAAAAATGAGAAGGGCTCTAGTCCCAGATCATTCATGCTTCCTGAGACCAAAAGGTTTGTGGATGAACCAATCAACGTCACCATCCCACCAAGGATAGCAGCGTAAGATAGAGGGATCATCACACGGCTTGATGAACGTCCCATGTTTGAAGCGACAGCTTGTAAAATAGGAATAGCCAAAATAACAAGTGGTGTATTGTTCAAAATCCCACTAAAGATCGTAATTCCAAACAAGATAAAGACAAATACAATATAGGACCAGCTGGTCGGCATCCTATTAATCCAGCGTATAAAGGGGTTCAGAGCTTGTACTTGGAGTATGGCTTGGCCAATAACAAGGAGTGCAAGAACGGTAAATAATGCTGGATTGGCAAAGCCCAAGAGGAGAGCCGTTGTATTCAGGAGGTTTTTTCCAGTTTCATCATAGAATGGAAAAATATTACCGAACAAAAGCAAAAGACCTGCCAAGCTTAGGGAAATCATCTCGATTGATAGTTTTTCCCACGAGAACATAACGATGGCAAAAATCGTTAAGCCAATGGTGAACCACATATGAAATAAAGGAGAAATTATAATTTCCATGATGATCCTATGTTGTACGAGATTGTCTTAAACTGTCCTTAAAAAATCTAATCTTCTTCAAAGACGTCAAACGATCTTTCATCTTCATCAAGTAGAGGCTCAGTAAAGCCACCAAGGTTCCTGAAGCCAACACTAAATATAATAGAGTCTTCCCCGCCGCCAATATCTTTATCCGTTAAGTCACGCTCTGCTTTGACGCGGAAGCGGAAACAATCATTTTTATATTCAAGGCCAAGTCCTACCTCAACCAAGCCCAGCTCACCCGTTAAGTCATGCCGAATATCACCCAAAATAGACCATCGGTCTGATATGCGGTATCCAGCTTCGGTGCTGAATTGTTGACGCTCTTCTGTGAGCCCTGTACCAACAATTGTGTTGGCAAAAAGGTAACCCAGTCTTAGGTCAAGAGGACCATCACGTATGGAGCCATAAAGTTCATGACGGACATCATCTAATTCTTCTTGGTCTAATTGAAAACGGTAGTCCAGATAATAGCGGTCTAAGACAGTCAATTCTGCTGCGCCAACAAAGTCTGAAAACTCATCGTTCAATCCTGAGCCTTCAGTGAAGAGATTATCACCAGAGATTTGGTAGCTTTGTCCAATAGTGATAAAGGCACTATTTTTAAAAGAATTATCATAGCCCCCAAAACGCAAACCATATGAAATATGCGAACCGTTTTCTATGCGATCAAAACCTGGAAAGCGATTGGCTTCAAATAGGTTGCTCACATCAAGCTGTGCGTCACGTGAATCTTCGTTGGGAATATCACTGTTTACATCATCGGTAAGTGATGTTGTTAGGGATACGATAGGTTCGATATGTGCAGTATAACGTTCCATAGCTTTGATTAATGGATAACGTGCTTGTGTGTGAAGACGAGGGAAGAAGCGTTGTTGGAAATCATCAACATCTGTTTGAGGTGCAGAAAGATCAAAGGAAGAGGGTTCACGTATCCAGTAGCTATCAATACGTGTATCAGCACGAATATTCAGCGCTAAACCACCAGGCGTTTTAATATGATTTTACCAGGCTGGAACGACCCTAAAACGTGATTTGGATTGATCACCATCACGGACTAGGGT
>CAXRKA010000139.1:0-5709 GCA_964231155.1 Alphaproteobacteria bacterium
CATCTTCAATCATTTTAGTGATCAAAGGAATATCGCTGTTTTCAGCGTGATAAGCATCGTCTTTGTCTTCAGTGCCGTCTCTCAAGCTGGTTGCAAGGTGAGGCATCAAATCAATGCCCACCAGATCCATAAGGCCAAAAACACCTGTTTTCGGTACGCCAATAGGGCGAGATAGCATTGCATCAGCCTCTTCTGGGTTAATGCCGTGGCTAATAGCTTCGTTGAGTGCAACAGTCATCCAATAAATACCAATACGGTTGGCAATAAAGGCAGCTGTATCTTTACAGTGAACCACTTTCTTTCCAAGATGAACGTCACCAAATGCTTCCAATGTCGCCATTGTCTCATCGGATGTGTCTGGGCCTTGAACCAATTCAAGTAGGCGCATATAGCGCACAGGATTAAAGAAGTGCGTGATGGCAAAGCTCTTCTTAAAGTCATCAGATTGCCCCTCGACGAGCTTTTCAAGACGAATAGATGAAGTATTGGATGTAACAATAGCACCTTTTTTGCGGTGTTCATCAACTTTAGAGTAGAGGCTCTTTTTAATGTCCAGGTTTTCAATGACCGCTTCTACGATCCAGTCACAGTCTTTGATTTTCTCAAGATCATCTCTAAAGTTTCCTGTTTGGATCAGTTTGGCATTGCGCTTATGCATTAAAGGGGCAGGGCGAGTCTTCAAAAGCTTTTGAACAGCTTCATCTGCCCGTGCATTGGGATTGTCACCGTCAACCTCTAAATCCAAAAGTAGAACCTCAAAGCCAGCATTGGCTACATGGGCAGCAATTGCTGACCCCATAACACCTGAACCCAGTACAGCAACTTTTTGAATATCTTTAAACATAAGCTCTCTTCATCCTGATTTTATCTTATCTTATAATTTTATAACTAGAATTACGTTAAGGACTTTCAATGCTAAATGCAAGCCATCAAGCCCTAATAAATATTCGTAAAACACTACTTTTTTATTGACATATTTAAGTAATCGTGTAAGATATCTCCAAACACATCATATTTAGGAGATATAGACATGGATTTATTTAAAGATTTACATACAGCAGGTGAAGCAATGATTAAAGAAGGGTTTTACAAGCTCAAAAAAAGAGCAGAAAGAAAATTTGAGGATACAAAAAATGAGGGAATAAAGCGTTTTAGTCAAGACACAGATCTTGTTGTGAAGGACTTTAAAAATCTAAAAAATCTGAATAGTCCAGAAGATCTTCGCAGTGAGTTTATGAAAGGGGTTAATGATATCATTGCAAAAACAACACATCCTTCTGTTGTAGTAACAAAAGACAACCCTGAAGATTTCTATAGTTACTTCCTATCTAAAAAGGCTGCATTTGAATCTGAAGAAGACCGGATTGTTCGCAACATGGTAGAGAATATTCTTGATGACTTGGGCATTCCTCTTGTGACTGTCCGTTACGTTGTATTCCCTGGTGATGAACTGCCACAAGAGTGGAGTAATCGTGTGGATCAGGTGTGTGGCACATTCCTTGATCGTGTTGACAATACTGTAGAAAAACTGTTCCTAGAGCACGGGGCAAAAATTATTGATAAAACACTGACTTATTCAGAAGTTGCCTTAGATAAAGCTAAGCAAGAAGGTGATGTATTCAGTGTTGAAATCTTCGAAGAAGATCTAAAGACAGCACAATCGGCGAAATCTGTTTCTGATGAAGCATTAGAGCTTAACCAGCAAGAAAGAGAAGAGCTTCAATATCCAGAGCCAGTTGAATATCTTGGTAACACTGTGATTACATCGCATGTTGATGAAGTGCTCAGCACAATGGGTGTGCGCCCAACATTGACGATGTTGATGCGCTTGTCTGGATTGTTCATGGATAAAGATGATATGGCACGCAGTAGTGGTCCAAAGTCTAAAAAAGGCCCGCAGCCACAGTAATTGTATTTAAATCAGTTTATTTAAAACGGCGTTCGGAATGACCATAAGCTCTGCGGAGTAGGTCCAAAGAATAGCCGTTTTAATGTTTTTATCTGGATAAATTGTTTTGATCAGTTCGCGGTAAGTGGCCATCTGATGAAGATATTCCTTAGGGATGGTTTCCACTGTTTCTGATGCTGGACGATTGGTTTTATAATCAATAATCAAGATATCTTCATCCGTTTCAGCCAAACGATCAATTTGCCCATTCACGATAAAGGGCTGTCCTCGTAGGGTAATACTTCCACTAATAGGCACTTCAGCACGGCTCTTCGGTCCAAAGACGGCTGCAAACTCTGGGTTATTCATCACAGCCAGCAGTTCTTTTGTGATATTGGCCACCGCTTTCGGTGATGCGCCAATAGAGGGGTAGGATAAGTATTGTGTGATAGCGCTTTCCCATTCAGTCTTAGGTAAATCAGGTAGTGATTGGAGTAATGTATGAATAACATTGCCGCGCCAAAAACGACGTTCATCATCATTGCGTTGAAGGGGACTGTCAACCGAAGCTTCCTCAATATCTGGACGTGATGGGCGTAAAGGGCGTTCAAAAGGCTGCTCTATTTCCGCCTGTTCAAAGATCCAGCTGTAATCTGATTTAAGTGTATCGTAGCTTATTGAGGATTTTGATTCTGCTTTGACTTCTTGGCTTTGTTCTCTTGTGGCGTCATTGCCCGTTGCGTTGTGCAGGATATAGGATGTGGTTGCCATGTCGTGGAGGCTTGGTGGTGCATCAAAATCTTGAGGTGTTATATCAGGGTGGTTCTTCAAAGCGGATGAGATCACACCATACCAGGTGTCCTCTTTAACGGTGTTTGATTTTTGACCAGTGACAATCAAGTGTTCTTTAGCGCGTGTCATGGCCACGTAGAGTAGACGATAATATTCATCCATTTGACGTTTTTGATTGCTGTCATGAATGGATTGAGTGGCTTCAACAGTTTTAACCATACGTGATGCACCCCAATAGAAGCCTTGATCAGACCACATGAAACCCTTAGCCATGCTCTCTGATTGCGGTGCGTCTGTTGTATCAGGAAGAAATACGATCGGCGCCTCTAAGCCTTTTGAGCCATGGGCTGTTAAAATGCGCACTTCATTACTTTGGGCATCATCAGAAAGTTCTCTCTTGATATCTGTGTCACTGTTCAATATCCAATGAATAAAGCTTTGTAGATCAGCTTTATTCTGGCGTTCATAATGAAGGGTTTGATTCAGTAGCTCTTGCAGAGGATCAAGGCAATCTGTGCCCAAACGTTTGAGGAAGGCACGACGTCCTGAGACAGCATCAGCTGGGCAGGGCGCATGGATCAAATAATCAACGACATCATAAGGAGATAGATAAGCGGATTTGTCCTCAAGGCTCTTGAGGTAATCAGCAATGTCTTTTAGGCGCTCATTCTGACTCTCACGTAAAGCCATCCAGAGCGTTTTAGGATGACGGTTCAGGCAGAGATCTTCTAGTTCCTGATCATTCAAATTGATAATTGGCGTTTTAAGGCAGATCGCCGTATTGAGATCGTCATCAGGATTGAGCGTAAATTGAATCAATGCCATCACATCTTTGACGGATAGCTGCTCATTCAGGCGCATTTTATCAATGCCAGCGACAGGGATATTCTGCTTTTTAAGAGCATTCACGAGTTTCTGCATCAATGTGCCGCGTTTGCGTACCAAGATCATGATATCGCGTGGCTCAATCGGTGCATTGGTCCAATCAAGCACACGTTTTTCGTTAAGCCATGATTTGATAGTTGTTGCAATATGGGTGCACATCAAGATGTCTGGCCGTGGTTGGCGCAGGAGGGTGGTTGGGATATAGCGTGACCCATCAGATTTTTGAGATTTTTGTTCAAAGACCGGCCATAGTTCAACCGTGCCAGCATGCCATTTAAAGTCTTTGAATGTTTGGTGCTGGATGGTTGTCTCTTCTAGTGTTGCTGCATGAGTATCAGGCTGTTGAAACACGGTGTCAACGGAGGCAAGAATAGAAGAGGATGAGCGGAAATTGACGATCATAGGCAAGCTCTCCCAGTTTTGCTGGGCAGCCAACACTTGGGCTTTATAATACTCGCGCATATCAATAAACCCTTGGGGTTCAGCGCCTTGGAAGGAATAGATCGATTGCTTAATGTCACCAACAGCAAAGATAGTGCGTTGTATATCATTTGCACCAAGGCCAGAGAAGAAGTCAGTTGTGAGTTTGCGGATAATATCCCATTGCTCAGGGCTTGTATCTTGTGCTTCATCGATAAGGACATGCTCTATGCCGTGATCGATCTTGTAGAGGATCCATGGCGCAATATGATCTTGGGAGAGCAATTCTAAAGTATGACGAACCTGATCCGCATAATCCATCAGATTGCGTTCTTTTTTCAAGCGATTATAGATTTTCAAATAGGCTTTTGCTACATGCACTGCACCCAGTGTTTGTTCAAGAATGCAGGCAGCATAGTATTCTTGTTTTAGAGCCCAATAATCTGCTTGAAGAGTTTCTATCTGCTTGAGTGTTTGCTCATCTCCATCTCTCTTGGTGATGAGTGTTTTTCTTGGCAGACCATCTTTTGTTAAAAGATAATTCTCAACTATGGATAGGTTCTTCTTTCTTTGCTCGATGGGGAGGGCGAGCCAATCTGAAAATGCATTATAAAACTTGATTGTTGTGGCGCCTTGCGCTTGAGATATTTTATCAAGCATAGATTTAATTTCAGATTCTAGATTATTGAAATAATTATATATATTATTCTGAATATCTTCTTTTGATACCAGATGTGGGTAGCCGAGATCTTTTTGGGTCTGTTGTTCGATATCTTTAATAGAACGCCCTTCAATCAGTTTGAGAACTTTGTTCTGATTCTTTGCGATATGCTTGATAATATTTTCTAAGGTCGAGATATCATGATCAGCAATCATTTTATCCAAAGCTGGTCCGAGATTGGGGTCATGATCTGTATTTTTTAGCAATTCAAGGTAGCTATCATGCTGTAAATCGTATTGAGTTGCATCATCAGCAATATCAAAGTTTGGAGATATACCGGCTTCTAATGGAAAGCGCCCAAGCAGAGATTGACAGAAAGCATGAATGGTCATGATTTTAAGATCACCACCTTTATCAGCAATGCGAGCAAAGAGTTGGCGTGCGCGGTCAATCATGGCTTGGTTTGGGTTCTGACCAATAAGGGTTTGTAGCTCTTTGAT
The DNA here is from genome assembly GCA_964231155.1 of Alphaproteobacteria bacterium. Lineage (GTDB taxonomy): Bacteria > Pseudomonadota > Alphaproteobacteria > Micavibrionales > SZUA-601 > CAXRKA01. Next base: position 5,147 of record CAXRKA010000139.1, read on the forward strand.
CAGTGTGTTTTCATCACAGACAGCCCAGTGTGAAAGAATATTTTGTATACGTTCAGCCATGTTGCTTGCACCGGCTTTTGTGTAGGTTAAGCACAAGATCTTTTCTGGTTCAGTGCCTTCAACCACTGTGTTTTTCTCAAAGCTGGGCAGCATCAAGCGTAAGAACCGATCAGCGAGAACTTTCGTCTTTCCAGTGCCCGCTGAAGCAGACACCCATACAGAGGCGCGTGGATGAGAGGCCCTCAGCTGGTTTTCATTCGGATCAATGTTTTGAGGCGTATGTTGGAGTGAGGTGGACTGGTTCATTTAATCCTCCCACTCTTGATGGCGCGCAAGATGCGCATAATCGTCATAATGAACAGTAATACTGTCGTTTGGACGCGCATAATAAACGGCATCATCTTGTTCATAGTATTGCAAAGTGTCTTTGACTTGTTCCAGTAAAGCATCAAGGTCTTCAGATGTTTGACTCATGTCTTTCATCTCATTGTCATTGCCTTCAATGCCTGAGAGCTTGATATAATGAAGTGTATGAGGTGCAGTGCTCTTTGTGTTTTTCTCAT
>CAXRKA010000140.1:0-16159 GCA_964231155.1 Alphaproteobacteria bacterium
AAAGACAACCCCAATCTGTCCTTTATAGCGTGTAAAACTGATCTTGCGGAGCGTCCACGTTGCGTTATAGCTCAGAAAAAGTGATTCATTTGAAGGGGTTATCATTTTTTTGAAAAAAAGTTTCGAATAAGCTTTTCAAGAGTCAAACAATTAGCTAGAATCACAACATAAAGAGTAAAGCAGTGCTGTTTTGGGACGAAACGAAGCACTCTCGTGATGAAGACACAGACACTCTCACTACAATTTAATATGTAACTTAGACCATAGAAGGTGAACATGGCTTACGTACGCAATGCGTCCAAGAATCGTAAAAAAGTAAATAAGAATAAAGTCTACAATAGTGTCGGCCCCAAGGGTAAGGTACGTGGTCTAGCACATCAAGTTGTTGATAAGTACAACGCCTATGCTATGGATGCTAAGTCCTCTGATGATCCAGCGTTAATGCATGCTTTCTTCCAATATGCTGAGCACTATCAAAATATTATCAATGATATGCAAGAGCTGGAAGAGAATGATAAAGCTTCACGTGGAGACAATAACGAACGTCCTCAGAACAAGGCGCCCAAAGCGCCTAAAAATGAGAATGAGAACGCTTCTGACCTTCCAGACTTCATCAAGAATGACGCAAGCGAAGAACGTGTTCTAGAAGAAGCATAGATACAAGTTTAAGAAAAAGCACACACAACACACACTTTTTCGGAGAGCTCCTTAGGGGGCTCTTTTTTTGTGAGGTGTGTGTGGAGGCGCGTTATTGGTGGTGGGGTTATGGAGTGGAGTATGGGGGGTGTTTACCACTGCCAAGAGAGTTGTCCGGAGAGGGTTGTATTTTTGTGTGTGGTGGCGCGGGCGTGGTAGAGGGAGAGGTCGATTTCGGGCCAGACGAAGGCGGTGTTTGGTGGGGTGTATTGGGGGTTAGGTTGGATATTCACGTTAAATTGGCTAGTGACGGTGGTGCGGTCGATGTCGGGGCCTGCAACGGAGAAGCTGGCACTGGGGCTAGATGCGTAGCTTGCTGTGAGGGGAACAGTTGTATCGTGAAGTTCTCGTGACACACGAAGGCCAACGCCGGGGTAGAGGAGGTATTGTCCTTGGCCGAGTTGGATATGAAGGGGTTGTGTTTGAGTGGCCATAATTTGTGCACCGAGGTTCCATTGGTGCATATAGTTCTCGTTGATGTTCATGTTCAAAGAGAGGGCGCCTGTTTCGTTGACCTCTTCTTGGCGTGAGACACCGAAGCCAGTGATAATGGATGGGCTGATCATTAAGTTATCGATGTAATAGTTGTTGCCCAGTTGAAGTTGTGCATTGATCCCACTGGTATAGTAGTTGCCTTTCGCAATACGGTTAAGCGCTGTAATTTTGCGTGATGTTTCATGATCGGCGTATTGATAGCTGAGGTTAAAATCAAGGAACATGTCTTGCAGTGTGTCATGAAGATAACCGATCTCATAATCACCATAGAGACTGAACAAGGAGTGTGTCACCTGTCCGCTGTCTTCACTCAGATCATAATCCACATAGCTTCTGACATATCCGGCTGAGAACCCCAAGGTCCAGCGACTGTCCAGCTCAACATCAACACCACCAATAAAACCAAGGCTCGATTGTTAATAACCACTGGTGGATGCACTGCCATCAACACCGCCCAAAGATCCGATCAGCATGCCCCATAAACGTTCTGAACCCGGAACGTAATAAGAGCCCTGTCCTTGGTCTTCTGTGTTGAGGCCGAACTGCATCTGGTTGTCGGACTGGAACGGTTGAGTGGCTGTATTGTCTGAAGCATCAGACAACATCAATGGTAGATTGGCACCGCTGGATGTGTTGCTATTACGCCCCATACGCACCGCACTCAGGCGTGCTGAGACAAGATCTTGTGCGCGTGTATCAATATTGCTCACGACTGTCTGTAAACCAGACACTTGATCGGCTGAGTTCTCAGCAATAAACTGACGCACTTCTGATGGACGAAGATTATTGACGAAGTTACTCACGGTTGTAATATCGCCCCCTGAGCCGCCCAGTAATGTTGATAAAGCTTGCGCTTCCCCCTGCTGATCTGCATCAGCAAAATCATCGAAGGTCGCATCATTGCGCGATAAGTTCAATGTGACAGTGTCTGATGTATACACAAGAGATGAGTCCAAGAACGCCAAGTTATCTATCACACTGTCAAAGGTTCCACTCACAGAGCTGGTTGCAGAGATAATCACATAATCCGTGTTCACCGCATATTGTGTTCCACTCGCCGTCACATTCACATCACCACTATTGATCGATAAATCCCCAATCACATTGAGGCTATCCGCAGCTGATGGGGTGGCCTCAATCTCAAGAACAGATCCGCTGTCAAACTCTGCACTTGCAGAAACAACCGTCAATGTACCAATACTGTTCCCTGGTGAGACCGTGCCCTCAAAAATAACATCCCCGCCCAGTGACTCAACGCTCCCAGAACCACCCAAAGTGGCCGCGTTATCAAGCGCAAAATCTCCAGTGGCAATCAGCTCACCATTCACCACAGCCATTCCTCCAGTGATATCCACAGTGTCATCAAAGGTCGAGGTTCCGCCCAAAACCCACTCTCCACCTGGATTGAAAATCTCTACACTGTCATAATCTAAAAAATCATTGTTGAATGTATAAGACCCACCACTCCCATATAACTCCAAATGCGCCTCCGCCGTGGTCGCACTCTCATCTCCCCCACCCGTCGGCGAACCACTAAACGTCTCCGTCGACGTAAAATTAAATACCTGCACGTCATCGCGCTGATTATCTCCAACAATAATGCGTCCAGTGCTATCTGCAAAAACTGAAACAGCCGTCAAGAACTGGCCGTCAGCTGAGCCATCTGAACCAAACTTATGAAGAAAATTAAAGTCACTGTCATAAATTTTAACCGAATGGTTGAGCCTATCCATGACATATATATTACCAAACTCATCCACATTGACCTCTGTAAGGGCATCAAACTGGTTATCTCCCGTACCTAGACTTCCAAAATTCTGAATGAAATTACCATCAAGGTCAAAAACAGCCACACGATCATTTCCTGCATCCGATATATAAATTTTATCATCAAAAATATCTATTCTTGACGGTTGCTCTAGCTGTCCATTACCAGATCCAGTTGAACCAAAACTATTGATCAACGAACCAGATTCATCAAATACTCTAATGACGTCATCCGTAAGATCAGAAACATAATAATTATTTGTATCTGGATCTTGAGCCAGGCCAATGGAAAAGCTCCCACTTGTTGAAATTGGAAATACGGCATTGGTAATTTCAGAAAGACCAGATGTGTTAAATGCTCTGACTTCATTCGTGATATCATCGGCTACAACTAAGTTGCCACTCTCATCAATTCTAAGTTGAAACCCACTTAAACTATTGTTTGTTGTTCTAGCGGAAAACGCACCATTAGGAGTAAACCTCTGTATCCGACCATTACCAGTACTACGCTCAGAGGTATATATATTCCCACTCTCGTCAACAAAGACTGCACGCAGCTCATCAAATTGGCCATCACCTGTGCCTAAAGAGCCAAACTTAAAATCAAAGCTAGAACTGTAGGTCATAGTGCCGCTATCAGCATATGCTGATACTGGTGCTATGGCTAAGGTTAAACCTGTGGCACAAAGCAAAATATAACGTTTAATAGAAAACATAGTACAATCAATATAGCGTTTACGGATATACACTAAGACTATAGCATTGCTGAGTTTTTAACAAGAGCAGCACTATTAGACAGTTTCTTTATCTTTGCGCTTAAGGCTGGCTGATGATGGTGCCTCTGATAAAGGTGTCACATCGAAATCGAGCTCTTTTTTAGCGACACCAATTTTAACCACGCCACCATTAGTCAATTTTCCAAAGAGAATTTCATCAGCCAACGGCTTCTTAATGTATTCATCAATAACACGTGCCAAAGGACGGGCACCCATACGCTTATCATAGCCTTTATTGGCTAACCACTTGCGTGCAGCCGCTGTTAGTGAGAAGGTCACTGCTTTATCCGCTAATTGATCTTCCAAACGCATGATGAACTTATCAACCACACGCATAACAACCTCTTTAGGCAAGTGTCCAAAGGGCACGATTGCATCAAGGCGATTACGAAACTCTGGTGTAAACAATCGCTCAATCGCTTCTTGGTCTTTACCTTCAACAGCATCGCGATTAAAGCCTAAAGCATTCTTTTCCATTTCTGCCGCACCAGCATTGGTTGTCATGATCAAAATCACATTGCGGAAGTTCACCATCTTACCATTGCTATCCGTCAGTTGGCCATTGTCCATAACCTGCAGAAGAATATTATAGATATCTGGATGTGCCTTTTCGATCTCATCCAAAAGAACAATAGCATGTGGGTTTTGATCAACAGCATCTGTCAAAACACCACCTTGATCATGACCAACATAGCCAGGAGGCGCTCCAATAAGGCGCGCCACAGCATGGCGCTCCATATATTCAGACATGTCAAAACGTAGGAGCTCGATGCCCATCGTTTGAGACAATTGGCGGGCAATTTCGGTTTTACCTACACCTGTTGGCCCAGAGAAAAGATAAGATCCAATCGGTTTTTCAGGATCGCCCAATCCAGCACGCGCCATTTTTACAGCATTGGATAGCGTTTCAATCGCTGCATCTTGACCAAAGACAGCGCGGCGCAAATCACGCTCTAGATGTTTCAATGCTTTCTTATCATCACGTGTGACTGCGCCGGAAGGTACGCGCGCCATTTTTGATACGATCGCTTCAATGTCATCGATGGTGATAACGACAGGTTCTTTATCTTCGCTACCGCCTTTCATTTTATGAGCGGCGCCCACTTCATCAATCACATCGATCGCTTTATCTGGCAGTTTGCGTTCATGCAAATAGCGGATTGATAAATCAACCGCAGCTTCAATCGCTGCATCTTCATATTGAACATTGTGGTGCTGACCAAAATATGTTTTTACACCGTGTAGAATAAGCACAGCATCATCACGGCTGGGCTCAGGAATATCAATTTTTTGGAACCGTCGAGCCAAAGCGCGGTCTTTTTCAAAGTGATTACGGTATTCTTTGTATGTCGTCGAGCCAATACAGCGCAAATCACCACGTGCCAAGGCTGGTTTGAGCAAATTCCCCGCATCCATTGCACCACCTGATGTAGCGCCTGCACCGATCACGGTGTGAATTTCGTCAATGAACAGAACGCTATCTTCGATCGTTTCTAATTCTGCGATCACAGCCTTAAGGCGCTCTTCAAAATCACCGCGGTAACGTGTTCCGGCTAAAAGAGCCCCCATATCCAACGCATAAATCACCGTTTTTTCCAAAACATCTGGAACCTGGCCTTCAATAATGCGCTTTGCCAAACCCTCAGCAATGGCCGTTTTCCCAACACCTGGATCACCCACAAACAGCGGGTTATTTTTAGAACGTCGACAAAGAATTTGAATGGTACGTTCAACCTCTTCATCCCGGCCAATCAGACGATCAATACCACCATCTTCAGCTTTACGATTAAGGTTGTGACAATAAGTTGCTAAAGCATCGTTTGACTTTAAAGCACTAGAGCCCTCTTGTGATGCATTCTCAGCACCACCACCACGGGTGTCTGGTCGATTGCTTGATGCTTGGTCATTCTTATTTTGTTGGCCCTGAACGCTACGTTCTTCATTCATAGATGGAATTTTAGCAATACCGTGGGAAATAAAGTTCACAGCATCAAAACGGGTCATATCTTGTTCAGTCAAGAAAAAGACAGCATGGCTTTCACGCTCAGAAAACAATGCCACCAAAACATTTGCACCTGTCACTTCATCCTGACCAGATGACTGAACATGAATGGCTGCACGCTGAATAACGCGTTGGAAACTGGATGTGGGCCGCGCATCTTCGCTACTGTTACTCTTGAGATCGTCTAGATCTGATGTCACAAATTGCTGCAAGCGTTCTTTTAACTGCTCATGATCTACACCACAGGCCCGTAAAACGGGTTGCACATCTGGATCATCCGTCAAGGAAAGCAATAAGTGTTCAAGTGTAGCAAATTCATGCTGGCGCTGATTGGCCAACTCTAAAGCACGGTGTAATGTCTGTTCTAAATCACGTGATAACATATTTTATCCTACCTAACTTTAGTCTATACCCTTTCCATCGTACATTGAAGCGGATGTTCATTTTTTCTTGCCAAGTTCATCACTTGCTCAATCTTTGTCTCTGCCACTTCATACGTATAGATTCCTGCACATCCGACCCCATTATTATGCACCTGAAGCATAATTTCTGTCGCCTCGGGGCTTTTCTTACGGAAGATCTTTTGCAAAATGATCACCACAAACTCCATTGGCGTAAAATCATCATTGAGCAATAAAACACGATACATCGATGGTTTTTTGGTTTTAGCCTTTGGCTTTACTGCTACATCAGCATCAGCTATATCCGGTGTTTGTAGTGGATCATAAGGGGGCATAGTGCACTCTATCGAATCAATATTTCCGTTCTCGTTTATAGCACAGTAAAAGCCTCTCAGATAAGATTTCGTAAAGCCTTTTGTAATGTTTTATCTATAGATATTGACATGAATGGAATTCATCAAAAGAAGGATTGATAGCATGGGACGTAAAAAATTAGCCATGATTGGCGCAGGGCAAATTGGGGGAACATTGGCTCTTCTCGCTGGGCAAAAGGAGCTTGGCGATGTTGTGCTGATTGACATTCAAGAAGGCACACCAAAAGGGAAAGCACTGGATTTGGCAGAATTGAGCCCCGTTGAAGGCTTTGACTCAGCTTATTCTGGTGGCACAGACTACAGCCTGATTGAGGGTGCGGATGTATGTATTGTTACAGCTGGTGTACCACGTAAGCCAGGCATGGATCGTTCGGATTTAATTGGCATCAATAAAGGCGTCATTGAAACCGTCGGTAGCCAAATCAAGAAATATGCCCCCAATGCTTTTGTCATTGTGATTACAAACCCTTTGGATGTTATGGTCTCCGTGATGCAAGAAGTCACAGGCTTTGATCACAAAAAAGTTGTGGGGATGGCGGGTGTTCTTGACAGCGCACGTTTTCGTTTTTTCCTTGCGGAAGCCCTCAAAGTCTCTGTTGAAGATGTGACGGCTTTTGTCTTGGGTGGTCACGGTGATACCATGGTGCCACTGACACGCTATTCCACAGTTGCCGGTATTCCACTAACAGATTGTGTGAAAATGGGTTGGATTTCACAAGATAAATTGGACGCCATTGTTGAACGGACACGCAAAGGTGGCGGTGAGATTGTTCAGCTTTTTGGAAATGGATCGGCCTTTTATGCACCAGCCGCAAGCGCTATTGCCATGGCCGAAAGCTACCTTAAAGACAAACGCCGTGTTTTACCTTGTGCTGCCCATCTAACAGGCCAATACGGTGTTGATGGGCTTTATATCGGTGTCCCAGTGATTATCGGGAAAGATGGTATTGAAGATATTGTAGAAATTGAACTCAACGCTGATGAGCAAGAAGAGTTCAATAATTCTGTTAAACATGTCAAAGACATCTTAAAAGCAGCTTCTGAGATAAAAGCCGCCTAAGATTACTCAGGCTTAGGCATATCGTCTTTTTTAAGCGCTTCACGATGCTTGTCAAGCTCTTGGAATATTGCATCTCCAGCACCCTTTACAGTCGCTTTAAAACCTTCTATTACTTGCTTTGTGCCCTCTTTAGCAATAATTCCAGTCACAAAACTTAGCCCTTTACCCACAATATTAGACGCTGTTTGAGTAACCTCTTCGATAGGGTCGAATGTTTGACGTGCGACTTTGTCCTTAGCGCCTTGTTCTGCCATCGTTTTAAAGCCTCTGATCTGCTGTGAGTTGTAGTGTTTTTCCAACGCTTTCAAAGCCTTTTGATACTTGCGCTCCAACTCTTCTGTGCGATTATTGGCATAGAAAATATAATCTGTTGCCACGATCACAAATTGATCCAATGCTTTTTTGTGATCCTTCACATCTTCCTTCACCTCTAAATTCTCAGACTGTTGCTGATTACAGGTGAGTTGCAACACATCAAGACCAAAATAATCAGCAAGCCCCTGGATTTGTTTGAGCGTATAAGCATATGTGCCCTCAACAACAAGCTCAAGCTTTGAACCACGATATTGATCTTCAATCTTTGTCACCTTCTTATCCCATTGTCTGCTAATTTCTTCACCGGCCATAGCACGTAGTTTATTTCCAAAAATTTTCCAATCAATGCTATCCGCTTGCTCTTTTATAAAATCAGAAAAGGCTTCAAGAAAGGCCATGGCAAGGGCTACTTTTTCATCTTTGCTCTTTTCATCTGTTTTCTCTGACTGGTCTGTTGGTTTTTTATTGTTTGTCATTGTACTCATCTTAAGGGTTGATTCTATTCTTAATAAACATATTGCAAAATTTAGATCACGTCAATTTAATTTGCATATTAATTTGACGATAAAAAAAGACGCCTCTGAAATACAGGGGCGTTCAAATTTCTCCGTAAATTCGAATATTATCTATTCTGCGACCATTCTATATTCTTGTGTTAAGCGAATATACTCGGTCAAATTCTCTTGTAATGTGTCTTCCATACCACGGAAGAAATGATCACCACCATCGATAACACGATAGTCAATGGCATCTTCACCACGCTGTTCTTTTACAATGTAAGCCAACTCATCAACACTGTCTTGGCGAACGATACGATCTTGGTTGCCCTGAATAATCAAACCACCACATGGGCAAGGTGCCAAGAAAGAAAAATCATACTTATTGGCTGGAGGGCTAATAGAAACAAACCCAGAAATTTCCGGGCGTCTCATCAATAGCTGCATAGAAATCCATGAACCAAACGAGAAACCACCAACCCAAATCTGAGATGCATTCTTGTGAACTGTCTGTAGCCATTCTAGAGCTGCTGTTGCATCAGCCAACTCGCCCTTGCCCTCATCATATTCACCCTGTGAGCGACCTACACCACGAAAATTAAAACGCAGTGTGGCAAATCCATTTTCTTTAAATGACTTGTGAAGAAGATAAACAACTTTGTTGTTCATAGTCCCACCATGCTGGGGATGAGGGTGCATAATTAATGCGATTGGAGCGTTGGGATTAGTGCTTGGTGTGTAGCGCCCTTCGAGGCGGCCGGACGGACCGCTGAAAATGACCTCTGGCATGCGTAGGATTCTCCTCTATTATATTTTTATGTTATGTAATCTTTACTCTGCGCAACAGCATTTCGATATCACTGTATTATTTATACTTTTTTTTAAGAATCTCGTCAAGCAAAAAGAATTAATTCCTATCGCCGATTCACCAGCATTTCCGGTGTATTCCAAGCCTGTGGATAAGTATTTTTGAGAGATTCAATTGATTTTATAAAAAATAACTCTAAAACATCAACTATGATAAAAGATACAAACACATTGGATCGTCGCTTATCTATTGCCCCTATGATGGCATGGACAGATCGCCATTGCCGGTTCTTTCATAGGCTGCTTTCACCCCATGCCTTGGTCTATACTGAGATGGTGACGACTGGCGCGTTACTCAATAATGATGATATTGAACGTTTCCTTGCTTTTTCCGATCAAGAGCACCCTGTGGCCCTACAGTTGGGCGGTTCTGTTCCTACTGATTTAGCTCAATGCGCAAAGATCGGTGAAGACTGGGGCTATGATGAAATTAATCTCAACTGTGGCTGCCCCTCAGAACGTGTTCAAAATAATAACTTTGGCGCTTGTCTTATGACAGAGCCCCAATTGGTCGCTGATTGTATAGAAGCTATGACCGAAGCCGTTAACATTCCCGTGACTGTCAAGACACGCATTGGTGTTGATGAGCAGGACGATTATGATTTTGTGCATCGCTTTGTTGAGACTATTCACAAGCAATCGGGTTGTACCGTCTTCATTATGCATGCGCGAAAAGCATGGCTCAAAGGCCTCTCCCCCAAAGAAAACCGAACGATCCCTGAGATTAAATATGACGTTGTTTATCAACTGAAAAAGGATTTCCCACAGTGTGAGATACTTGTTAATGGTGAGATTAAAACCCCGCAAGATATGGAGGAACATCTCAAACATTGCGATGGCGTGATGCTAGGGCGCATTGCCTATCAAGAACCTTATGCGCTTGCTGAATTTGAACAGGCGCTCTATGGAACGCCATTACCAAGCCGCAGTGCTATTGTTGAAGGGATGTATGACTATATTGACCAGCATGTTGAGAACGGCGGCAACATTCACCATATTGTAAAACATATGCTTGGCTTATTTAAGCATCAAAAAAAAGGGCGCCTCTGGCGGCAAATACTTTCTGATATGCATAATGGTGGGATGAACTCTAAGCTTCTAAAGACAGCGTTGAATACTGTAATGCGCTAACGTGTGCTGCTTGACCATTTTCATCCAAAAGGGTTTTTTTTCCTTTTTCAGTGCCAAGTGTTTTCACAGTCTCCTCAAACTTATAGAGATTTTTATTTTTTGCCTGAAGATTAGCAATACTATCAAAAATTTTGAGCTCAAATGGTAAATCCAGCTTGTCTTCTAGACCTTTCAATATCGTTGCATTCATAAGAATTGTCGGATTACCATGCAAGCCATGATTATGCTTCACATAGCTAAAGGCATCGACAGCCGGCGTCGATATAATGGCATCAAAAATCTCAACGGTTGTTTCAAAATCTTTGTAATCAAACGGCAATTTCTTAAGAAAACTCTGTGCTCGCCTTGCTTGCATGGCTGATCTAAACATTTGAAATGGTTTTGTAATAATATCTTTTAAAGATGCTGAAAACTCAGCCTTTAATCTTAATTCTTGGATTGTATTGAAATCGGCAGTTGCAGAGTTAACCTGAGTATAGGTGTCTGAGTACGAGCGAGAGTCTGTCAAAAACCGTTTAACAATCTTGCCATCTTGAGCACGTCGCTCAACACGCTCTAAATACAACAAGTCACCACGAGAGACCACGTCTGTTTGCTTTTTCGTGAAGCCGAAAAAGTAACTATTATAGTATAATGCAGGAGATGCCTGATACACAAACAAGCTATTCATTTCCAGTTCTTCATTGAATTGAATTTCAAAATTGATTGGCTGCTCTTCCGGCTCAGTGACACGTATATTCCAATATCTCACAACCTGAGAATAACCTTTAAAGGAAAACACGGTTTGCTTTGTTTTGGGATCAATAGATTTTTCTATACTGAAACATGGTTTATCATCATCATCTTTATAATGCATGATGATCATATCTTCTGCGATATCAAAGCAGAATCCATTCCATTCTTTTCTTTCAAAGTCACGTTCTGACATGGAAACTATATTACCAGAAATAAAAAATATGTCAATTATTTTAGCAAAAGATCAGGTGGCTTATAAGCCGGGTTCTGTATTCACAAAGGAATGATTGTCATTCATCTAGGCCTTATTTCACAATAAGGCTCGAGCAGCCAACCCAAAAACAGCGTGGAAATGCGCTCTGTGTTTTCCTATTTGGCCTTGCTCCCGGTGGGGTTTACCCTGCCATTGCTGTTACCAGCAACGCGGTGCGCTCTTACCGCACCATTTCACCCTTACCACAAAGTGGCGGTATATTTTCTGCGGCACTTTCCCTAAGGTCGCCCTCGCCGGCCGTTAACCGGCACCGTATTTCCATGGAGCCCGGACTTTCCTCTTCCAAAAGAAGCGACAATCTAGCCACCTGATCTTTATTTATTGTTATATGAGATCACAAAAAGTCGCAAGTTAATATGCCTGATCAATATTTTCTTTGATCGGGCTGACGGTTTCATCTTCGAGGACAGCAACCAATTTTTGTAGCAAACGACTGGATCCAATTCTGAAAAGCGTAGGATCCAACCAATCTTCTCCAAGAATAGAGCGCGCTAAGGCAAAATACTGACAGGCCTCTTCTGTTGAACGCACGCCACCAGAAATCTTAATGCCCACCTTGCAAGCATCTGGATCCTTCTCATGTACATCTTTAATAGCCTGCATCATAATAGCTGCTGTCTCAAAACTGGCTCCAAGAGCGTGTTTCCCTGTTGATGTTTTGAGAAAATCTGCGCCTTGCTGTATAGCCAGCATGCTAGCCTGATAAATATCATTGTCTTCTTCAAAAGCACCTGTTTCAATAATCACCTTCATAATAGCCATTTGCGTCATCGCGCCTTGGCAAGCCTTTAAGGCTCTAATAACTGACACATCATCACCCTCAAGAAAAGCCACATAAGGAATAACAATGTCTATTTCCTGAGCACCCGCATTGATCATGTCCTGTGTGGTAGCCTTGATATGATCAATATCATCATCACCATCTGGAAAATTGACAACCGTAGCGACCTTAACCGTATTATGGCGCAAACGTTCAAAAACATATTCAACGTAACGAGGAAACACACAAACAGCCGCAACATTACCCATAGGTGTCTCTGATTTTTCACAAAGAGCACTAATCTCATCCAGTGTGGCATTCTCATCCAAATTGGTAAGATCTAAACAAGAAAGAAGGGTTGCCACATCCTCTTGGTCAACAGTAACGTCATCAAGCTTTTGTATAGTGGCTTGAAGCCCTTTAAGCTTGGCTTGAGTGAGCTTTTTTTGTTTCATGCGGCGATTATAGCCATAATCCAGATATAATCATAGCAAAACCTGCCGCAAGAAAGACCCAGTGGCGGTATTGCGCAAAGGTTTGCGCTCTTTTGCGACCAATCAACTTATCCATAGAACGTGAGACATAACCAAAATCAGCAACCAATAGACACAAACAAACCAGAATGGATGGTAAATTCAAATGCAATGCGGCACCAAATAATGCGCAGGTTAGTCCGATATTGGAAAATTCTCTTTCAGTCTGAGAGGCTGTTGAACGTTTCACACGTGGTCTCTTGACTGCTTCTCCCATAGAGACATCTGAAAAAGCATTCTTATTGGCACTGGAGACGCGGATACGCTCAATAATATTGCTCAAGTTCTGTGATGGTTGGACAACACGTGCAGACATTGGAATAGCACACTCCATCGTCGACCACTTGAGATTTAATTCTCCCTTTTGGCCACGCGCATGACATAAAACCACGCGAGAATAGGAGTGATGGTTGCTGGCCGCATACATCACATCTCTGGCAAAAGCCAAGTTATTCGTCTTTTCCATGAGTGTGTGCCAGTTTTGTCCCTGACGCGCAAGAACCATATAATATGACTCAAGACGCGTTGGCACGGACGCGAAAAGCGCCTCAACAGCTTGCTGTGTTTGTACGTTTAAGTGCATTCTGGCTCACACAAGTATTAGATGTTAATACTCTGTTAATATACATAAGAAGAGAGATGGTGTCCAGAGACAAACTATTTTATAGGGACAACCCATGTATTAGGGTCCGCCTCAATTTGGTCACCATTCGCCATATCCTTAACCTCATGGGCGCCTTCTTCGTCAAAAGGCGGGAACCAAACAAAGGGAATACCTTTCTTTTCAGCATAGCCCAACTGCTTACCAATTTTACCTGCTGAGTGATAGACTTCGACATTCATACCCCGTGAACGTAAAGCATGTCCAGTTTCGTAAGCGTCATCACGCTTATCCTTATGTGGAACAACCACCAAAACATCGGTTGGTGATTTACGACCTATATCTAGCTTATCCTCATCAAAGAGCTTTGATAGCAAACGGGTAAGGCCAATTGAAATACCCACACCAGGCAGTTGACGATTGATGTAAGATCCAGCCAAATTCGCATAGCGTCCACCGGAGACAATAGAGCCAAACCCAGGGTCATTATCAAACTTACACTCATAAACCGTACCGGTGTAATAATCAAAACCACGGACAATCGACAGATCGGCTTTGATCGTCGACTGTGTTTTGAGATTGAGGATCTGCATGACCTCAGATAACTCACCCAAACCTTCAGCCAAAATATCATTTTCTACACCCAGATCACGGACAGCCTGAGCAAAACTGTCATCTGAAGAAGAAATGCTGAAGAGCTGTGTGCATTGCTCAGCGACAGCCTGATCTAAATTCAGCTCAGAGACCAACATCTCAACAACCTTATCCGCCCCAATCTTATCATGCTTATCCATGATACGAATGGATAACGGGCGCTGTTCTTCTGAAAGACCAAGGCCAGCGAGATAGCCCTCAATGATCTTGCGATTGTTTAAGAGAATTGTATAACCCTCAATACCATTGGAGCGTAAAATCTCATCGATGATCAACGGCATTTCAGCATCAAAAGCGATAGGCAATTGTTCTGGGTTAATCACATCAATATCACACTGATAAAACTCTCGGAAACGTCCTGCTTGTGGGCGCTCACCGCGCCATACCTTTTGGATTTGATAGCGTTTAAATGGAAAATCGAGCTCATTAAAATGCTGTGCTGTATACCGCGCAAAAGGTACCGTCAGGTCAAAATGCAATCCTAAGCGGGCATCAGAGCTATCCCTTTCATCGGCTTGCAAGCGCTCCAATTGATAAATCTCTTTATCTGTCTCACCCTTGGCTAAGATCACATCCAATTCTTCAACGGCCGGTGTTTCAATATTGGTATAGCCGTAAGATTCAAAAACGCGGCGGATATGGTCTAACCACTGGAGCTCGATGCGACGCTGTTCAGGAAGCCATTCTGGAAAACCACTAATGGGTTGGGGTTTGTAGATTTTATTCTTACTCATAATGATCTAACCATAACAGATCATCCACAAAAGAAAAGAGCCGATCAAAATGATCGGCTCTTGAAATTATACTACACTCACTTATCCGCCCAATCGGCTCTTCAATGCTTTCGCCGCCAATCGAACTTTTGACTCCGTCATATCGTTTTGGTTCTCTTGATATTGTTGCATCACTCTTTCAAATAAGCCCGTTTCATCCACAGAGGTTTGTGGGTCATCAAATGACGCCTGGTTGTCCTCAAGATAGTTTAGTGAATCCTCAACATTCATGTCCCGGAAATTCAAGCTACCCGAGAATTGCATTTCAACCACTTCTCTCTCGCCAGTCACAGGTTGAGTATCTTCAATTTGAGCAAAAAGATCACCAAAAGGATCAGGCTCATTCAAATCTTCAAAGACCTTCTTGATAACACCAGGCTCAATATCTCTTGCAATCATCTCCTTAACCAATGACTTCATCGCTGTCACACGATGACGCTCTTGGAAGCCCGCATTATCATCACTCTCGATAAATTTCTGGAGCTCTTGAAGCTGCTTATGGGCCGCCTCGTACTGTTTTATTAGATCTGGATTCTCTAAGCCATGATCTACTTCAACACTATCAAGTATTTCTATAGCCGCTTCTTCTGAAACGATCGGTTGTTCCCCTTGATACACTTCAGGCTGGTCCTCAACACCTAAGATTGGTGTGTCATTAATGCCAGATGGCGCGATGGGCTCTTCATATGTTTGCCCATCAAAAACAGTTTCTAGACCACGGTCAGCAAAGGCCTGCTTAATCAGGTCAATCTCTACACCTTGATCAATCAATGCTTGCGCGCTTTCTTCCAATGTAAATTTCTTTGCTAATTCTCCTGCTTCTGGGAATTCTGCATCAAAATCTGCAATCATCTGATCAATTTGTGTGTTTAGGTTATCTAGAGATATGCTGGCTACACCTGTCGCCTTGTAGTTATCAATCTGTCTATATAGATCTTGAACCTCTTCTGCGGGCATTCTTCTATACAAAGATTCACCATTATCAACTGGTTCGCCATTCATCTTGGCATTAATCTCTGCCATCTCATCGGCAGATATTGTTTTGTATAATGGCTCATCTCGACCAAAGAGATTATTAAACCCAGCATCTTCAAATTCTTGGATTAAATCTGCCGCATTCATACCTTGCTGATCGGCAATCTCAATCTCGCCTTCAAAGAAATCCATACGGTCTTGACCTTCAAGCCTCAGACCATCTGCCTCTTTGATAATATCGGCCACCTTATCAATATGATCTTGGTGTGTAAAACCATCTGTAACACTCAGCTCTATATCAGGAAATTCAGCTGTTCCAATACCTGGATTTGTCCAGGCATACTGCCCCTGAGCATTTGAAAATTCACCTTTGAGAACAAAATCAGCAATTTGTGAATCTTGTTTGAGTGCATCAAGGATCTGAGCGGAATTATCCGGATCAGAGAAATCAATATCGCCGAGATCTTTTAAAT
>CAXRKA010000141.1:0-3655 GCA_964231155.1 Alphaproteobacteria bacterium
AGGCGGACTCGTCGTCATCGGATAAAAAATCTTCTTCAGCGTTACGCCATTCCTTAAAATCATAGAGGCCACCGATGTTTGATTTCGGTATCATTGAATTTATTTTTATTGCACTTGTTGGGCTTGTCTTTATTGGCTCAAAGGAGTTGCCTGTCATGTTGTATAAGCTTGGCTTGATGCTGCGTTCAGTGAATATTATGTTCCAAAAAGCACGTAATGATATCAGTGATATTATGCATGAGGCTGAACTTGAGCATTATCGAAAGCAATATAAGGGAGATAGCATCCTTGATGCTGGCAGTGAAACAGCCGACGAAGATCCAGTTGAAAAGGCTGAAGACAAATGACAGTGACAGATTATAACACAGAGCATGAAGGTTTCTGGGGGCATGTAATTGAGCTTCGCCGTCGCTTTATTATATATGTTTGTGCCTTTATTCTGTTATCGCTTCTGGCTTATGTATTTTCGGATGATATCTATGCGTTTCTCGTTGCGCCTTTAGCTGATCAAGTGATTGAAGGTGAGGGGCGTCGCTTGATTTATACTGGTCTTGCTGAGGCTTTTCTAACTTATCTTAAGCTGGCTTTTTATGTTGGTTTTTTAGCCTCTTTACCTGTGGCCTTGTATCAAATTTGGCGTTTTATAGCGCCCGGTCTATACAAGGAAGAGCGACGCGCCATTTTGCCATTCTTTCTGTTCTCGCCTGTGCTTTTTGCTGCAGGTATTGTAATGGCCTATGAGGTTATTTTGCCAATTGCTTGGAATTTCTTTATGAGCTTTGAGCAGCCAGCACAGAGTGGGGGGCTTCCCATTGTCTTGGAAGCCCGTGTGGGAGAATATTTATCTATGACTTTAACATTGCTGATGGCTTTTGGTTTTGCGTTCCAGCTGCCAGTAATTCTTTCCATACTTTCACGCTTGAATATCATTGATGCTTCACAGCTCAAGAGATGGCGCAAATATGCTGTTCTACTATGTCTTGTCTGTGCAGCCTTTTTAACACCACCTGATATTATATCTCAGGTTGCATTGGCTGTGCCCATGTATGTATTATATGAAGTATCTATTCTTATTGCCGCCTTGGGGCATTCAAAAAACCAAAATCAACATCCCAATAACTCTGTAGAGCCGATAGAAAATGCATAATATTAAACGTATCCGAGAAAACCCTGATGAATTTGATCTCGCCATGAAACGTCGTGGTGTTCAGGATATATCATCATCAGCTTTGCTAGAAATAGATGAAAAATATCGTCACCTGCTTACACAAATTCAAGGATGGCAGTCTGAGCGCAATAGCTTATCTCAAGATATTGGCAAGATTAAAAAAGAAGGTGGCAATGCTGATGACATCATTCAAAAAGTTGGCACTTTAAAAGATAATATCGCTTCGGCTGAAGAACAATCTGAACAGCTAAAGTCAGAATTAGATAAATATCTTGTTAGTTTGCCCAACTACTTTGATGCTGATGTTCCGGATGGAGAAAGCGATGAAGAGAATGTGGTGTTGGAGGTTGTTGGAGAGCCAACACAGTTTGATTTTGAGCCAAAGGATCATGTTGATCTGGGGACAGACTTAGGCTTTTTGGATATGGAGGTTGGCGCAAAAATGTCTGGTGCACGCTTTTATGTAACCAAATCTGGCCTGGCGCATCTTGAAAGAGCATTGCAGCAATATTGTTTAGACGTGAACACCAAAGAGTTTGGTTATGTCGAAGTCAATGTGCCTTTTTTGGTGAAAGAGCACACAATGATTGGAACAGGCCAGCTCCCTAAGTTTGGAGAAGATTTATTTAAAACAGACAATGGTTATTGGCTCATCCCTACAGGTGAAGTTCCGATCACAAATTTAGTGCGAGAAAGCATACTGAGTGAAGCTGAATTGCCCCTGCGCTTTACAGGCCTTACGCCGTCATTCCGTTCTGAGGCGGGTAGTGCGGGTAAAGATACACGGGGCATGATCCGTTTACATCAGTTCTGGAAGGTTGAGCTTGTATCTATCACAACACCAGAACAATCTGAGGCTGAATTTAAGCGTATGGTTGAGATTGAAGAAACACTATTCCAGCGTATTGGTATACCTTATCGTAAAATTATCCAGTGTACTGGAGATACAGGCTTTGGATCTTTGAAAACATATGACCTTGAGGGTTGGTTCCCGGGGCAAGATACGTATCGTGAATTGACAAGTTGTTCAAACTTTGGAGATTTCCAGGCGCGTCGTATGAATGCGCGTTACCGTCCCGGTGATGATAAATCAAAATCAACAGAATTTGTTCATACGCTCAATGGGTCGGCTTTATCGACAACGCGTTTTATGGTGGCATTGATGGAAAACTTCCAAAATGCAGATGGTTCGATTTCTGTTCCAGAAGTGCTTCAACCTTATATGGGTGGTCAAACAAAGATTGAGGCAGAAAACTAGATGAGTATTGAGGCCCGCAAGATACGTTTGATTATGCAGCTACGTCGTGAGGGCATCACGGACACTGAGGTGCTCTCTGCTCTAGAGCGTGTGCCCAGAGAGGCTTTTATTGATAAAAGCTTTATGGATAAGGCTTATGAAAACACAGCATTGCCGATAGGTAAGGGCCAAACGATTTCACAGCCCTATGTTGTCGCTTATATGACGCATGAGCTGCAGGTTGATAAAACGCATCGTGTTTTAGAGATTGGAACGGGGAGCGGTTATCAGGCGTCTATTCTTTGTCATTTGGCACGCCGTGTATACACCATTGAACGTCATGCGGAGCTTCAAGAAGAGGCGACACAAAAATTTGAGCAGCTTAAAATTCGTAACATCACCTATAAAACGGGTGATGGATTTAAAGGATGGAAAGAGGCCGCGCCATTTGACCGTATTATCGTAACAGCATCAGCGCAAGGCGGCATACCCCAAGATCTTCTGGATCAATTGTCGCCAGAAGGCGGTATTATGATTGTGCCTGTTCGCTTAAACCCAACCACTGAGCGTTTGATTAAGGTCACCAATAATCATGGAGATTATACGACACAAGAAATGATTGATGTGCGTTTTGTGCCGTTGGTCAGTGAAGAGACCGATCTTGTTAATCCAGCAGAGGCCGCCCATGCGTAAGGTTTTTCAGCTGATCTGTTTTATTGTCTTGTCTTTGAGCATTTCTGGTTGTGTCACAGACTTTATTGATGGCCAAGCACATCGACCTGCACCTTTTGTGCACTTTGGAACAAAGGTAACAAGTTCTGGTGTCAATGTGACTGTGAACGCTGGTGATACGCTGTTTGATATTGCAACGCGTAACCGTGTTCCCTTAAGAAGCCTTATTGATTTAAACGGTATATCAGCACCATTTGCAGTTAATATTGGGCAGGTGATTCAACTCCCAGCACCTGACGTTTACACTGTGCAACGTGGCGATACCATATACAGTATTGCACGTGTTTTTGGCTTGGATCGTTCAGAGATTGTGCGTTTAAATCGTTTGCCTCCACCTTATGTCTTGAAGATTGGACAAGCCTTACGTTTGCCACCTAAGACAACCATGGGGTCATCCAGAGTTGTCGTGCGTTCAGCCAGTACATCAAAAATTACCAATACACGCACAGCATCTGTGCCACGATCAACATCCAGGATTAGTGCAACTGATATACCGCCTGTACCTGAAAGTAAGCCAG
>CAXRKA010000142.1:0-12771 GCA_964231155.1 Alphaproteobacteria bacterium
AGATCGACTAAAATGATCGATAGATCAACAGCAGCGCCATAATCAAAATCATACCGTAGACAACAAACTGATATTGTTCTTTTGTGGCTTTGCTGAAGCCATGAGCGCCAATATAGTTCCCAATAAGAATGGCTAATAGTCCAACACCCAGGATGTCAACGTGTTGACGCTCAAACAAATCTGCCATAAAAGCCAGTAAACACGCCAAGGCGGTTGTAATAATAAAACAAGCAATCAATGTTGCCCGGTTGTCTTTGTGATTTTTATGACTGGCGTTGAGATAAAGAACAATAGGTGGACCATCAATGCCTGTACTGCCTCCGGTTAAAACAGAGATAAGACCAGACAGAACAGAGTATAAAGGCTTTGCAGTGAATGATAAAAGATGACCCCAAACAATAGCAATTAGACTTAAAAGAATAAAAACACCAATGGAAAGCCGTAAAATATCGACAGGAATGACTTTTAAGAGGTATAAGCCGATTGGAAAAGCAATGAGATAACCAATCCAGATAAATTTGAGTTGGTTCCACTGAATGTTGCTTTTAATGCGTGGCAATAATTGCAAAGAGCATACGAGGCCAAAGGCGAAGACACAGGGAATGAGTATTGCTGGATCATAGAAAAGCCCAAACACAGGCAAAGCAATAAGAAAAAAACCAAAACCACTAAATCCACGCAGCATGCCGCCCAGCAAGCATGCAATAAATGTGATCATGAGGAAATGGGGAGAGAGTATAAAAAGATCACTGAATAAAGTTGGCATAGTAGATTTTTAAAATAATGATATGGGCAGTATAGATCCAAAGCGTGTAGCGACCGAAAAAGCCCAAAAGATTTTTGGTTATAGTTATATTGGCCCAAGGCTCTGAAACATAGGCCTTGGGTGTAAAGGATAATAGATAAAACATCACCAAAATCAACCCAGCAAAAAATGGTAGGGCTTGCGTTAAATCAAGTTGAAAACTCAAACTTTGTGCAACAAAAAACACTGTCACAGAGGCAATGGTCAACCTATCGACGTGCTGTTTAGAAAGAGCGTTTTTATGGCGCAAACTATACCCTAAAAGTGCAAAGAGAAGACCTTGTGTGCCATAGTCAAAAACAAGAGCACTATGAAGTGCGAGAATAAAAAACAATACAAGGCTTGAGTAAAACAGAGCAGTATTTTTAAAGATAGAGTGGGCACATCGATCAAGAATGAGCCGAATACAAATAATCGATATAAGGATGTTCAATGGAAACACGGAGGGTTCTACAAACACATCAATGATAAAGATGGCTGCTGCACAGCCTAAAAGTGATCGATCAAGTGAACGTGAGCGGGCATAACCAATCAAAAAAAACCACATCGGGACACAGAGACGCCCAATAATGCGATAAATATCTTCATCGACGAAGATAAACGCACCTATATGATCAATGAACATCAGGAGGACGGCGAGTGTTTTGAGGATATCATAGGATGTGACATGAGGCGTGGCACGTGAGATATCCATCAGAATTAGGCAACTTTTTGTAAGAGGGGTGCTAAATCCTGTGCCCAAGTGTCAGGCATTTTGTTATAAAACGGCCCATTCTTAGAGCGCCAATAGGCCAGTATTTGAGGGAATTGATTATACTCCAAATCGTCATCTTCAATCATGCGTTTATCAAGTGGCATAAGACGAATACCGTTAATGCTTTTAGTGGCTTTTGAATAAGCTCTGTGGCTCAAGAAATCTTCCATGACAATGGCCAATGATTCTGGATTATCTGTTCCTAGACGTTTACGTGCCTCTGTCCCGCGCTCTGATAAAGCTTTTAGGGCCTTGCGAGCAGTATCGCCCATATCGCCCTTTGTGATACGCGCAACATAGAGTGCTCTCATAATATGATGGAGAGAGGCTTGACCAATTTCTGGTAGCCAAATGAGCTGTCCGGAGCCCATTTCAGCCACTGAGCGTAGATCAAAGCATTGATGGCAGAATATGCAGGCTGTTAAGCAGTTATCAGGTGTAAAATCGTCATCAAATCCATTTTTATGGACAATCTTCTGATATTTGTGAGATTTGAATCCACAATATTGGCATGTATGATTGTCCCGCTCAAAAATCTTTTTGCGCGCAGTCTCAGGGTCTGATGAGCGAATACGCCCTTCAATATTTTTTGAAGACCAAATGGTTCTTTTAACACCAAGATGAAGAGGTTTTAAGGCCATAATATATTGATCCTAGCTTTGTAAGACGGCTTGTCAATATATCTTACAATGATTTACCGCCACTATACAACTTTGGACTGAAGCCAGCTGTCTCAACAGAGTCAGCAGCGAGAGTATCAAGAATAACTTCAACCACCCAAGGCAGAAGGATGAGGCCAACACCAGCACCAAAACGGATCAATGCGTCTTTCATGGCTGCACGTGTGGGGTCATCAACATATTGTTTAAAACGAAGCAACCCAGCAACCACTAAACCAATACCACCCACATAGGCAAAAACAGCAAAAAGCAGGGGTACTTTTGAGGCACTCTCTGACATGTTATCAAACATGTTTCCAACATTGGCGCCACTGTTCCCGGTGACATTAGAACCGCCAATGGCCAGCGCTTGTTGTGCACTCCATAAATAAACAACCACCGCTACAGTTGCCCGCAGCGGTAGTTGTTTTAATTTTTCTAAATTCAATCTCATTAAATCAAATTAAATCTGAGTTACTAATTGAATGTGTTATCAAACTGGTTGCCTTGGAAGTCAACGGAGTTTCCGCCGTCTGCGCCCAATGTACCAGAAGACACTTCGATCGCAAAAGGAAGTAAAATCATTAATGCACCAACACCTAAACGGATAAGTGCATTTTTCATATCCCCTTGTGAAGGATCATCAACAAATTCCTTCAGCTTAAATAGACCGGCAATCACAAAACCAATACCGATAATATAAGCAGCCGATGTAAACAGAACTGGCAGACCATTTAAACTTTCTGTCAGTTGATCTGTCACATCAGATAAATTTCTATTTGCATCAGCAGATGCGGAACCGATTGTAGACATATAGGCTACACCAGTCGCTACCATAAATCGTGGTAGATTTGTTAGTTTTTCCAATAGTTTCATTTGTAACCTCCTGATTGGTTTACTTGCTTATGATAGTATGCTCAAAATATTTAATTTTCCCTAATATATTTAAGTTATATATTAAATAAAACGAACGTTCCTCTTCTACTTCACATTCTTTTTACTAATTAAAGCGATTCAATTTTGGCACTTTGACCTCTTGACCGCCATCTGCTCCCATGGAGCCCGAAATAATCTCTATAAACCATGGTAAGAAGATCAATCCAACACCTACACCGAGACGGATCAAAGCATCCTTCATTGGGGCACGTGATGGATCATCTACGTAGTCCTTGAGCTTTAAAAGCCCCGCGATTGTAAAGCCAATACCCATGATATAAGAAACAGCAGCAATAAGTGTTGGTAGGCCTTCTGCATTTTTAGTTAAG
This sequence comes from Alphaproteobacteria bacterium, assembly GCA_964231155.1. Lineage (GTDB taxonomy): Bacteria > Pseudomonadota > Alphaproteobacteria > Micavibrionales > SZUA-601 > CAXRKA01. The sequence continues at coordinate 3,484 of CAXRKA010000142.1, forward strand.
CTTTCAGAAACGCGACCAATACCACCATCGGAATCAAAATGATCACCATTTGCAAATGCCTTGCGTATTGAAGATAGAGCAGTTAAACCTGTGGCTACACAAAAAGCAGAGAGTCTATAAGTCAGTTGTATATTCATCTATTCTCTATCCAAAGTTAAAAACGTAGTTATCGGGGTCTGTGATAAATGTGGTTTGTAACACATCCACAAAAGCACCGATGTTGGCGAGCATCGCACCCGCAATAATATGTGTTGAAGCGGCCATAACGGAAGCACCTTGAGCGCCTTCTGTCACACCTTTAATCAGGAATAGGCCACGAATAAAGCTGATGTAACCAAAAATTCTCAGGAAGGTGAAAACACCCCATAGAACATTATCAGCCTGTCTTTCAACTGTATCATCAACATCAGCCAATGATATATCCATAAACCCACTTGTTCCAAACATAGAGCCTTGGACAATATTGATCATATAACCAACAGACATCAAAGCAGCAGCAAGGAAAAAGACACCAAATGTACCCATGCTGCCAGGCGCTTGTGGTCCATCTTTAGATGCTACGGCAAGACGCTTTAAGCCAAAGAGCATAAAGATCAAACCAGCAACATAACAAAATAGAGGGAGGGCATAATCCATAATTGGCCCCCAAAGATCCGTTGCAAGGCGGATAATAATCTCATCAGGGCCACCAGACGTTTCAGCAGTCCGTGTGCCTTGTGTAAATTGAACGACCTCCGCATTACCACCGGCATTAATATCACCTTCAGCAACACCAAAGTTTGCAATTGTGCTCACAATCATATCAGCGGTATATGGGGCTGCAATCATAAGTCCAGCGGCACCATAGCGTAATAAAACAGTGTTTAAGGGGACGTCATCTGGCGAATCGACGTATTTTTTCGTCAAATTCAGCGCAGAGACCATAAAGAAGATCCCACCAATATAGAAACACCAAGATAAGAAGTTTTGAATAGGTGCAAAGGCGTAATACGTTCCTTTAAGCATGCCCCCCAGCGTACGGCCTGTAGAGCCTGCGCCGCCTTGGCTGAATGCTAGATCAGGTGCAATGACAAGAGCCAGCATCACTGATAACAAGAAGAGTGATACAAGCCATGGGTCTTGCCAAAATGTCTTTGTTTTAAATGTCATATACTTATTCATCACACCAATGTAATTATGTATAATATAAAATTACTCTTCAAAAATTAAGAATTATTTACAATTTTAAATAAAATAGGGCTCCGCTTGGAGTAAACAGTATGCGCTTTGAGCCATAACAAACCCTTAAAATAGGACGAGTTTATAAGATGGGCCTTGTAATTATTGGCGAATCTCACCAATTGTTCCGCGTACAACCCACTGTCCGCCTTCATTTTGAATGGACTGGATAATACCTAAACCAGGGATATTATCGCCGACAACATAGGCTTTAATCTCTTGTGAGTCTCTTGGAGATAACCATGCTGTTCCTGGCTGTGCGGCCTTTAATGACCATTGAGCGCTCAGTGCACTGACATTTGATTGTTGTGCATAAGGAAGAGTGCGGACTTTATCATTGGGAAGCGCTTGTAGAGGCACTTCAGAAATTGTCTCTGCTTCTGTGGCAACATCTGTCGTGGCTGATGCAGATTCTTCAGGGGCAGCTGGCAGTGCAGGCTTACTTGCAATAACACGTGGTGGGTTCGTAATGGTAATAAAGCTGGGCTCAGTTCTGGCCGCTTTCGGTGCAGATGGAGATGGCGCGGCTGTCTTTGGTGCAGGAGAAATAGAGCGGGGTGCTGCTCTTTGCGGCTGTGTTGTGCCTTCTTTCTCAAGAGTTTTTACTTTTTGCTCAAGGGCTGTAATGGCATCAATCATACGATCAATACGTGCATTATCGGCAGGAGCAGGGGCAACTACAGCTGGCGCAGCTTTTGCTCTTTCCTTCCTAAGAACATCCATTTCTTTTCGAACACTCTCTAGTGCAAGAGACGTTTGTGCGAGCTCTTGTTCAAGAGATTGGATCTTATTTTTTACATCTTCTGGAATATCTGTTGTTGGTGTGCTCTCCACACTAACGGTCTCAGAAACGACAGATGTCGATGTATTGAGATTATCTGTTGAAGGCATAGACGGAATAATATTTGATTCTACGGGTGCAGGGACATCGATAGAAGCAAAAGGATCACTATCTGGTGTATTATTTGATGCAAAACTCGGAATCTCAGGCTCTTCAGTCTCAGCCCCTGAGTCTCCTGCTAACATGGGGAGTGGGCTTTCCTCTATAACGGCATCAGTTTCTTCAATTGTTGTTTCAGAAACCAGCTCAATCTGACTCCCTAAGCTTATATCAGATGCCGGCGCATTGGGGTTCACATTATCCTGACCAAGTGGCGTTGGCATCGGCGGAATAGTACGTGAAGCACGGTCATTCTGATTTTGAGGTGTTGGTAGCTTGGGCGTTGGCAGTGCACGTTTGCTTGCAACGGGGATTTGAGGCCCAAAAAGACCAGCCAAAGGTCCTGGCAGGGGCTGTTTTAGCACAGAGCCATACACATAAAGACCACCACCGATAAGGCCAATAATAACAATAAGGCTAAATAGAGGTTTTAGTTTTGAGCCAGATTTTGCATTTTGTGGTGCTTCTACAGCAGCAAAATCATCCTCTTCTTCAGAATCTTCTTCAATCTCTTCAATAATATCATCAAGACCATCATCGCTTGTGGATGAAGCTTCCTCTGATGGGACAGCTGTTTCTTCTTCTATGGCAGATGGTGCGTCTTCTGTAATGGGAGCCTCGGGCTCTGCAGTATTATCTTCGTTGATATCACCCAGCAAATCATCTAAATCAACATCGGTCTCGTCATGAGATGTCTGATCTTGTGCATCAGATGTTGGTTCTACATGTTCGTCATCATTTTTAATATCATCATTCATAACGTGTCACTTTTTCTATTCCAGAGGAACATTTTCAACTTTTTCTAAGAATAAAACACCAATTCTTGTGCCCGGGTCAACGCGCACAGTGATGGGGCGGTTGGTTTCTTGATCTACAATATCAGCAAATTCGTTGGCGGCTTCTTCAAAACCAGCCAATAATTCCTCTTCTGTATCTAAGTCGTTTTGGGAAGATGTAACGGTTTCACCTTCAACAGAAACACTTGTACCTTGTTGCACGACAGCAGAAGCAAATCCTTGGATAAACTCAACAGCACCAGGTAAGATCACCCGAGAGAAGTAATGGCGATCAACACCACTGGCTACACCAGGTAAAGTGGTTTCTGGGTCTAGAGCGATAGCATTGACAGCATATTCTTTTTTATCTTTAACAATCGTATTAAAGGTCATAACAAGTTTTTCATCAGACACAGAGAATTGACCAATCATACGACCACCAGCCAATGAACCAGATGCCAAGTAGGCAAGAACAGGCCCAGGAATATCTGAGTTGGCTTGTGTAATCACCTGAGCATAGCTGATGTCTCCAGCGCTGTAAAGGATCGTGTCAATCTGTTCGCCAGCTAAATTAGCGAAAGATCCTGTAATATTGTCACGGCCTGCAGTTGTGCCAGAGCCCTGACTGACTTGAATTTGTTCTTGTGTAAGGCCTCTAGGATTATTGGGGTCATAAGGCCGTGTGGCCTGGCTTGCTTGACTATTAGGGCGAATGAATGTGCCACCCAGTCTTTGATCTAGGGCCTGTACGCTAAATGGGCGTGCAATGTTTGTCGTGTTCAAAACGGATGCTCTAGGACGCTTAGACTCAAGAATTTGAGATATTTGTGGACCAAAGGTTGTTGCCATACGCTGAATAGCGGCATCATCTATAGCAGCAGTTTGTGCAAAGCTTGGCTGTGGAGAAGAAAGCCCTGGTTGAGCTGTACGTGCACCAACAGTTTGTTGACGTAGACTTTGACCAGTGATCTGATTAATAGAGTTTTGTAGTGTTACATCATCCATAGCTGCAAGACGATTAAGCTCTCTGCTGCGTTCTTGAGGTGTTTTTGAGAACAAATGGTTGATCAGGGCTGTGCGCTCGCTTTGTGATAATGTGTATAGCATTTCAATAAGGCGACGGCGTTCTTCATCATTCATCGGAATCAATATGGCCATGAGACGACGATTTGTTTCCTGAGATAGATCTGACATGATATCAGCCAGTTTGTTTTGTAGGTCATCAGCCAGCTCTGACATTAAAGTAATAAGACGGCCTTTATCTGTTCGAGACAGAGAAGACAGGGCGGTTGTATAACGCTCTTTGGTTTGACCCAGCAAGACATCCATAGTGGCTAAGGTGAGGTTGCGCTCATCTGGTGATAATGTGACAAGAATACCGAGAAAACGTTTTTTACCGCTGACAGATAAATCTTCTAGAATTTCAACCAAGCGACAATGATCTTCTGTGGTCAAAAGATTAAAGAGACGGCGGTACATGTTTTGGAAACCAGCAGGGTAATTATTGATGATATCTCCCAATTGCGTCAAACAATCTTGATTGCTTACGGTATTGTCTTCTGCATTGCTGGCTCTTCCACGGCGTGTACGATCGAAACGCTGCTGATCAGCTTCTTCTGCAAGGCTATTAAAGCCTCTTAAGCTATCATCTTCTTGGTCTACAGGCGCTTCAATCTTTATATCACGGCGTCCAACAGGTGTTGGAATAACGCTGCCACCAGTTGCTTCAGCTGTTCTCAGACGGTCTTCATTTTGTTTTTCTAGAGCTTCGGCATAGGCTTGTGTGAGCTCGGTTGAGCCCGGTGTTTCTGTCACAGATGATGTCACAGAGCCAACACGTGATGCTGGTGCCGCATCTTCACCGCTACCCATAATCAAAAAGCCAACAAGGCCAGCCGCCACAACAGCAACAACGGTAAATAGCTTTAGGGAAGGGTTGGAATGCCAAATCTCCGCAAGAGACGCACTCTTTTTCGGCGGCTCTTCGTTGAAGTCCTCATCTTCGTCAAACATTAATGGATCATCATCAACCATAAAACGAACCTAGTGTTAGCCTCTTACGTTTCTCTTAATTTGTATCCCTGCTGAGTGTCACTTTGATGGGTTCACCACCACGTGATAAAAGCAGTATAGGCGTTTTTTCAACATAGTATACATTCACGCCTTCAGCGGAACGCGCACTACTTTTCCAAGCTGGAGAAAGAAGCGTGTGCGGTGTACGCAAGAATATGCCCTCTCCGAAGTTATAAGCACTTGTGCGGCCATCAGCACCAGCAACCAACAATCTTTGTGCTTCTTCAGGAACAATGCCCTCAATCATATCAGCCAAAACGCGATCACCCGCATTCAGATCAATACCACCACCGCCAGTGATAATTGGCAAAAGAGCATTCGGGCCATATTCTGGCAAACGGGCATCATAACGATAGTGTACGGTTTCTCCGTCTGAACGAAGAATGAAGGTCAATGGCGTTGTAAAATCTAAAAGACGCACAGAGATGTTCCCTGTAGCAAAGTCTTTCAAAGGTGTAATACGTAGGACATGGCCACCAGGCTCTGGAAGCTTAACGTCAAATTCACCACCAAAAGCAACATCTACAATAGGCCAAGGTTGCCCTGTCACATCCAATAGTGACAATGTTGTTACAATATCAGTGGCTAGATCAATAGCTGGTGGCGGAGATGAAGGATCAAGCCTCAAGTTTTCAATATGAATGTCTGGCTTAGCTGGTGGACGAACAGGGGTTTGAACAGCTTCTTGGGTATCGCTTAAACGCTTCAGAACGCGTCGAATCTCGTCTGTCTCCATAGGCAGATATTGGTCAACAGCACGACGAATAGCCATTTCACGTGCTAAATCTTCAGGAGATATTTGTGGTTCAGTTGAGGCTTGCGTTTGTTGAACGGGAGGTAAGTTCAACTGAGAAGGATCAAGCGTTAACTCACTGGCTGCATTTGAACGTCCCGCAGGCACGGTATCCAGAGATGGTGGCTGAAGACTTTGTGCATGTGACAAAGAGATCATAAAAGTGACAGACAGAAAAGCAATAAGGCTCATCGCCAGTCTATAGTGAAAACCTGTATTGAGAATGAGATTAAGCATAGAGTTAGTTGAGATGTTCTTCTATTTGTTCCAGTTCAAAGGCAGACTTAAATACCTCTACATTGATAGCATGCTGATATCGCCTTGAAAATACCTAAATGACACGAAAATCACATTATTATTGTGCAATCCACTGTTGTATGCCAACACCAGAAGCACTATCTAGAGTTGATGTGCGCACAATAGCCAAACGTACGGTTAGAGTATTGCTATCTTTCTGCGATCCAGATTGATAAGTCACAATAATGGGAAGCTCAACAACCCAGCGATAAACGTTATTCACAACACCTTGAGATATAATGATAGGTGCTTGTTTTGGTGCTGCTGTCACCACTTGCTGTTTGTTTTCAATACTTTCTAGAATGCGTGATGCTTTAAGCGCGCCACTAAAGCTTTGCCAGCCACGTCGTGTAAAGTGTTTAGATGATTCTTGTAAGCGGCGCTTATAATCATGAAAACCGAATGTCATCACATCCGATGCAGCACGCGCTGCCCATGAGACAATAGCGGCATCGTTTAAATTGGGCTGTGACAAAGGAATAAGGCGAACAAGACGGCCATCAGATGTTGTCGCAAAGAAGCGCTCAATGGGTTTCGACGTTGCAATCGTAATGGAGAGAGCAACAATCAATCCAAGAATAACAAAAGCCTGAACGAGGGCAATTTTGGTAAGAATGCGATATCCGTCACGATAGAAAATATTACGAGTGACAACGGTGTTGAGGCCAGAAATCTTCTCAGGTTTAGCATTTTTTGTTTTAATACCAACTTCTTTTATAGTGGTTTCCTGATCTGTCTCTTCGCTTTGTGGTTTTCCAATTTCAGCTGTATCCACAGAACCAGTCTCTTCAGTTGTCTCTAATTTATCGTTTTCGTCGGCCATAGCTCTTGAACAGTGTCAGTTACGGATTAATATCTCAATTATTCTTAGGCTATAGTATCTTAATTTTTCATTGATGATAAGAGGCTTTATTCCTGCGAATAAATTTATCTCTTAACATTGCTTCAAGGCTTAGATTTTAGTAAAATCTTAGACGTTAAACCCTATTCTTAGGTGGTATATATGCAAAAAGCGCCCAATTATGGGCTTTGATTCTATTTTATGATGAAAAAAACCAATATTTTTAAAGTATCAAAAGCACTCACCGTATCGCTCTTTATGGTTTTTATGGCCACATCAGTTGCTCAGGCTATGGTTTGTGCACCGCCTGGCACCTCTGAACGCTCTCAGACGGTTATTAATCAGATACAAGAGCGGACTCAAGATATACTTGAAAAGGTAGAAGATGCAGCATTTAAACTTCAAGAGGTGGCAACTATGTTATCGGCCAATGCATCTACAAACGCTGAACTCTCGGCTGTAGCTAAGCAAATGGAGCACAAAACAGACTTGGCTGAAGCTGAAATGGTGGCACAGGTTGAGACAAAAAAACTCAGTGATGCAGAGCAAACAGCCAAAGATACAAAGATTGTGGCCAGTGATTGTGTTCTCGCAACGGGGACGGCTTCACAGCCAGAGGGTGATATTCTTAAAGCTGCTGCTGAAGGTGCAATGAATAATGATGATACAGATGCTTTAACCAACACACCCATTGATGATGGTAATGATTTAGAGCCCACAAGTGAATTGCGTCGTCATCGTGCGGGCCGTGTGAATACAGCACGCGGAAGCAATTATGCTGTGGCTAAAACCTTTAGGGATTATATTATCTTTTATTGTGACCCCAATGAAAATGCTGGAAACATGCCTACGGCTGATAATCCTTTAATCTATGTGAATAGCAGTGGTGATGAAGTGAATTACTGGTGTGGTATGGGGCGTGACGAAAATAGTGCTTATCTTAAGGGTGCGCCTCAGAATATGCGTTTGATTTTGGGGTATGGATTTTTCAGCACGTGGAAAAACTATAGCGGTCTTTATGGTGCCTTTGAACAACTGAAGCGTGATCTTACAGGTATTGAACCTGATGTTATGAACTCTAGTGATTTCAATACACCAGAAGGACAACAGCGCTTAAAGCGTCTGCGCGCCCAAATTAACAAACTATCTCTTGCGCGTGCTGTGATCAATAATGCTGCGGCACGCCGCCAACCGACACATACTGTAGGTGATGGAGAATTCAATTGGTTGTCTGGTGTCTGTAAAAAATCTATCGGTGTTGACGCCAGTGATGCTTATAAAGAAATGTGTGACAACTTGCCATCACGTGTCGCTGAAACGGCTTGGATGGAGGGCATGGTGAAGCAGTTCACAAACCCTGATTATATCTTGACAACGTTGTCACAGATTGAAAGCCCAGTTCGTATGTTAGCTGAAGCCAATAAAATACTGGCACAAAATATGAGAATTGCGCATTTGCGTATGCTACAAGCCGAGAAACGCAATGTTCTGATGGCTGCTATTTGGGCAGAAGGTATAAAGTAGTGAATAAAATTATATGTGCATGTCTTCTTCTTTTTCTGGCTTTGAGTGTTCCTCAACAGGCTCAGGCAGAATTTGTATGTACTCAGCCACCGATGATTTGTGAAGGGGCTACAGCATCAGATCGCACAGCGGCCACTAAAACTGTACCTAAGATTGTTCAGCGTATTAAGGGTACAATTGAAAAGTTCAAAAAATTGATGGGTTCTTTGGGACGTGCAGATGCTCAATCTAAGCAAGCCCAATCCAATGCCAAGTTGGTGATGAAAAAAGCTCAGATGGAGCATGAACGTCAACTTGCAGAAAGCCAGGCGGCGGCGAGGGCTATTATTGAGCAACAAGAGAATGAAAATGAGGGTGCTGAGTTTCATGAGGTCACAGCACATGATTGTGTTCGAGCAACAGGTTCGAGCCACACAGGTGAAACTGAACTTCTTACACGGGCAGCCCATGCGGCCGCCTTTGAGCATCAAGCACGTGTAAATAGACGTGATAGAGGCACACCATGGGGTATTGATCAACAAGCGGCACAAAGGCGTCTCTTTGATAATGTTGTTCAAAAATACTGTTCTCAAGATTCTCGTGGCATAGGCGATATATGTGAGGTTGAAGACGACGACGATTTGGTCAATGCCGATATTCGTCCTGATCTTTTATTATTCAGTGAAGGCACATGGAAAAAAGAAGAATTCGTCAACACTTATGAACAGATGAAGTTTTACCTTTTAGGTGACCCTGAGCCGATCATGAATACGGCGTCTATGCAGCGTGATGCGGGCGTGCGCTTTATGACATCAAAAGGCAATGAAACACGTAAAAACTTGACATC
>CAXRKA010000143.1:0-4144 GCA_964231155.1 Alphaproteobacteria bacterium
AGCATATGTTTTGGCAAAAACTGCTTGATTCAACAGAGAATCCAGGATAAAAGAATACCACGTTGTAACCCACACAACTGACGTACAACACATTGTGTCCCGTTCGTCTAGGGGTCTAGGACGCCGCCCTTTCACGGCGGAAACACGGGTTCAACTCCCGTACGGGGCACCATTACTTTCAATGACTTAGCGAATTTAGACACAAGACGGAGTGCTGTTTTTAATATAAAAACAGTAACAAACTTCTACGTATTTAGATAAATAAAACTAATCTCTGATATATGTTATTAGTGTAATTACTGATAATGAGGAAAAAATGGCAGACGATATAATAATTGATCTTAATGACCAAAAGCTAGGTTACAAAAAAGATGAGCTAGATAAAAAGCTAGAGTCACGAGAAGCCACGCGTGGAATAGTTATAAATGAAGAACAAAAAGTTGCTCTTTTTTATACTGCTAAACATGGACATCACAAAATACCTGGCGGCGGGATAGATCCCGGTGAAAGCTGGCAAGATGCATTTAAACGTGAGGCCAGTGAAGAAATAGGCTATGAAATTGAAGTTCTCCCAGAGTTTCTTGGGCTCGCCTTAGAAGAAAGATACAAACACAATCTTCAACAAGTATCTTATTGTGGTGTCGCCCGAACTGTTAAAAAGCTAGATAGTCGTGAACTTACAGAACAGGAAGTTACTGATGGTTTCCAAGAAGTTATTTGGGTAACTCTCCAAGAGGCGGTTGAGCTATTCAACAATGATAAACCCAAAACTTATCTTGGTGAATTTATGCATAAACGTGATCAGGCTATATTGAAAAAAGCAATTGAGAAACTTGGTTAGTACAAATTGGGCATTAAAAATATTTATATATTTCGTCACGGTGAGACCGATTGGAATTTACAGAACAAATTTCAAGGCTCAACGCATGATGTTCCACTCAATGACACAGGATTTTCTAATCAAGAAATTGATCAACTTTTAGAGATGATTGGGCGCTCAAAAGCTGTCTAAAAAATCATCCCTGCAATCATAGCCACAACTGTCACAATTACGCTTGCAATTGTCCGTATTTCTAAATACTCGCGATCAGTGAAACCTTGTTGGCAGAGAATATTATCCATCCAGAGTTGCAGAATAAAGACAACAGCCAATAACCCAAAACCAAGATGGCCAACACCAATCAGCAAGGCAACAACTATAATTAGCGCACAGATGTTAGAGAGAACCATCATAAATCCTGTATTATCATGCCCACGCAATAATCCCCAATGTGTTCCAGAAACAAAAGCCGCAATAACGCCTGCATAAAATAACAGCGCTTGTACTGCATTAATGCCATGAAACGTGTAATCAGGCTTCATAAAGCCCAAAGTAAAGAAACCTACAAATGGAATAAGTCCCAAATAGGTCAAAATATGTGTGATTTTTATGCGAGAGATCATGCACTCAGACCAATATCTAACGCGTGAGAGATCAATTCAATTGATGGATTACCATCTTAAGACACTGGGATTAAAGCCAAGACTTTTAATCTGATCCTCGGCTGAGCCAAGACCTTGGTTTCCATATTTAGGGTTCTTCCCTACAAGAGAGCTTTGCCCATGCTCAAGACGCAAGGCATTCTCACCGTCACCATTCGTCAGCTCATCAGTCAAACGAAGGAACTTCTTGGATTTTTCTCTCTTTGGTCTTGAATGTTTTTCAACGCCCATACATCCCCACCTTTTATTATTCTTATAATCACAGTATACAAGATTATATGATATATGTAAAACATAAAGATGGGGTAAGGATTACAATAAGCCCAACATTTTTTGAATGATAAAGTAATGGTCTTCGAACATTTGGGTTGAATCCAACTGCCCGAGAGGCAACCAGAAACATCGGCTGGTTTCTCCGCCACCTTTTACACGTGGCAGTTCTTCTTCAGAGCGCAATCCAATATGAAAAGCATGTGTGATGGTGCGACCACGTGCAGAGCGGAAAGGTGCGTCAAAAACAGCTGTGTCTTTCACAGAACCTTTGATGACAGGTGCAGGCACCTTAAGCTTAGTTTCTTCTTTCAACTTACGCACCATGGCATCGAGAAGGCTTTCTTCGTGATGAATAAAGCCTCCAGGCAAGGCCAATAAGCCCTTACCCGGCTGAGCACCACGCTGAACCAGTAAAACATGACCAGACTGAACAACCACAGCATCCACGGTGACATGTGTTGGCTCAAAGGGAACATTCTCCCAACCTTTCTTATAGGCCTTGATGAACTCATATTCAGAAGAAAGAGTTTGACCGCCCTCTTCTGTCATAAACTGAGATATCATCTCCAGAACAGGCACAGCTAGATCATCACCAATATCCGCAACAGAGCCACTAGAGAAAATATGATCTCTGATCATTGTTCCATAGATATCAAAATCATGTTTCAGACCACTGTTCCCCCATTGCGGAAAAAGAGAGGTATAATAAGACTGATTGCGCCGACCATTCTCTTCACCACCAATGCGCCCAATCAATGTCACTTTTTCATCAATCTCTTTTGATTGTCCTGGCATAAAATTGTACACCGCACGCTGAACCTGCGTTATCCAAAGCGCATTATTATAACGAATGTCACGTAAGGGCTCACAAATGATGTGCTCGTTGTCTTTCTTAGAAAAAGATCCACGGATCATAGCTTCTCGCTCTGCATAGGTCCAAGGATTACGCAATGAACGTGGCTCAAAAGATGATCCAATCAGAACCATAACACGCTGGGCAACACGTAGTCCCTCTTCTAAAACGGCTTGATGTGCAGCATGAAACGGCTGAAAACGGCCTATAAAAACGGCAAGATCGTACATAATGCCTCTTATCTCTAGTATAAATTGTAATTATTACAAAATGAGACTAAGGCGTTCATTGACAAATTGCAATGTTTGACGTGCTTCTGGTTTATTCATTCCTGCTTGCAGTGCAGATTGAATTGCCTCTGCTTGCTCATGAAGTGCGCTATATAGCGCTTTATTCTTTGAAGCATGGGCAGCCATATAAGATTGAAGCAGATAAAAGAAAAATGCACCATGGCTGGATGAAGCTTTTGATATAAGTTCAGCGTTAATTTCAAACCATTGAACATCAAGCGCATCATCTCCAGCAACAAAATCATAACGAGACCAAATATTATTGCCCTTGATCTCTTGCCACTTTTGATCCGTTAACTCAATCCACGACAGATTTGTTTCTACCCAAGATGTATTGGTGTTACGAGAAGATGACAGAACTGGACCTTTAAATACTTCTGTTGCCTCTGCAAGTGCTAGTTTTAAACGTGACATGAACTGTGGATCAAATTCTCGAACCTGTTTTAATTTGCGTTGTGTTCTTAAATAACGTTCAAGGCGGACTTTCTCTTGATCTGTGATAGAGCAGCCACTGGCCACCTCATACTTATTCATTTCCCGCTGCAATTCATCACCAAGCCCTTCTGAATAGGCAACCCTTAACTCTACTGAACCACTAATCATTTCTTCAAAAAACTCTTCAACACGTGTTTGAACGATAAGACGCTTATCAAGCGTGTAACCATTCATGGCAGATTCTTTATCGAACTCAATAAAGCCACCGCACAGTGCCGGTTTATGATTATCTCCACGGATGATCCCCAAAGCGTGAAGACGTTGCTCACCTTTTTCATTGGGCATCACGCGCAATACACCGACATCAACAGTATGGTTAGGGCCAAATCGACCTAAGAAACCACGGCCCGTGATACCGTAATTCATATAAGGATTGATTGGGCGCCCATGAATATCGAGATGATAATCAATGCTCATATATGTTTCGCGACGACCAATATTCCAATGCTCGTTATCTTCAAGATAGTTCTCTTTATTGTCTGCCCAGGATTGACCTTTTAATTTTGGGTTAGAGAAGTGAATAGGCATATTAAAATTGCGGTCACCTAACTTGCTAAAAGGCTTAGAAAGCAGCTGAGCTGTTTTATAAAAATCATAGTTTTTTGCAGTGACAAGAAATTGCTCTAGATCTGTCACAATTGATTCATCTGTAATATCTGCTAGATGGCTTTTCAACGTGCCTAAAAAACTATCGTATGTATCTTCTATTGGTCTATGTGGTGTATTTAACATGCGGTCTATCCTTATTTAT
>CAXRKA010000144.1:0-7042 GCA_964231155.1 Alphaproteobacteria bacterium
GATCACAAATAATCACGTGGTTGAAGGCGCTGACGAGGTTGAAGTCACACTCTATGATGATAGCACTTATGACGCTGAGATCGTTGGCCGTGATGCGAAAACCGATATTGCAGTTTTGCGTATTGAACCGAATGGTAAATCTCTGACAGAAGTGGAATGGGGCAATAGTGATCAAATGCGTGTAGGCGACTGGGTACTAGCTGTTGGCAATCCATTTGGATTGGGTGGCACGGTAACGGCCGGTATTGTTTCTGCACGTCAAAGAGATATTCAAGCAGGCCCTTATGATGATTTTATTCAAACTGATGCGTCCATTAACCGCGGTAATTCTGGTGGGCCTATGTTTAATATCAACGGTAAGGTTATTGGTATCAATACAGCTATCTTTTCACCCACGGGTGGCTCTGTAGGTATTGGCTTTGCTGTGCCGTCTAATCTTGCACAAAGTGTTGTTGACCAATTGGTTGAGTACGGTGGAACCAAGCGTGGTTGGTTAGGGGTTAGAATCCAGGAAGTTACTGAAGATATCGCAGAAAGCCTAGATATGAAGGAAACCAAAGGTGCTTTGATTTCTGATGTCACAGAAGAAGGTCCAGCGGATGAAGCTGGGATTAAAACAGGAGATATTGTCTTGTCTTTTGATGGCAAAGATGTGAGCAATATGCGTCAATTACCACGTATTGTTGCAGAAACAGACGTTGGCAAAACCGTTGATGTTGTTATTCAACGTCAAGGCGAGAATATTAAAAAGAAAGTCAAGCTTGGTCAGTTAGAAAAAGCTGAAGAGGAAGGACTTTTAGACAATATGCTTGCTGAATCTAAGGAAGACAAGATTATTTCCGAGGAGATAGAAAGCTTGGGTATAGAATTGGCAAACCTGAATGATCAACTTCGAGAAGAATATCAAATTAATGATCGTTTACAAGGCGTATTGATTACGGATGTTGATCCAGATAGCTATGCAGCACAAAGGGGCGTGCGTGAAGGCGGTGTTTTAACAGAAGTCAACCAAACACCTGTTAGAAACATTAAAGATGTGCGCCACATTGTTTCTGTTGCAGAAGACAGTGGACGCCCTTCAGTCTTATTGCTGATCAGAACATCCAATTCTGTACGTTTTGTTGGCGTAAGACTAAACACCGAGACGGATGACGAATAAGAAAAACGTTATTGTTTTAGCTGGTCCTACGGCATGTGGTAAATCTGCGACAGCTATGGGGTGGGCGCAAAATCGTTTTGATGGTAAGGCTGTTATCATCAATGCCGATAGTCAGCAGGTCTACAAAGAAATCCCCATTATTTCAGCTCAACCATCTTTAGAAGAACAAAAAGATGTAAAGCACACGCTTTATGGGTTCTTGTCGGTCAAGGATCATTATTCTGCACAAGATTGGAGAGAGGATGCCATTCAGGCTATTGATGAAGCCTATGCCAATGATCTAAAACCCATCGTTGTTGGTGGATCAGGTTTTTATCTGCAAGCTCTTATAAAAGGCTTTTCTCCGATACCCACTATTCCTCTTGAAACGCGAAGGCGGGTTACACGCCTGTATGAGGATATGGGCCCGGAAAGTTTCCATGGAATGATTATGGAGAAAGACAAATCTGCTTCACAGATCCATCCTCATGATAAACAACGCTGTGTGCGCTTATGGGAGGTTTATCAAGAAACAGGAAAACCTCTATCTTATTGGCAGTCACAACCATTGACTGGCCCACCAGATAATATGTATTTTGACATTACAGTTATGATGCCTGAACGGGAGGCTCTGTACGAGCTCATTAATCTGCGCTTTGAAAGAATGTTGAAGAATGGTGCTCTTGATGAAGTGAAGGCACTCTATGCTATGAAAGATCTTGACCCAATGATGGATAGTATTCAAGCCTGTGGTATTCCTCAGCTTTATAGTTTTTTGAAAGGTGATTTGGATTGGGATACAGCCGTTGAGAAAGCCAAGCAATCATCCCGTCACTATGCAAAGCGCCAATATACTTGGTTCCGTAACCAGCTGATCAATGGTACAGATACACCAATCATGAATGTGAGCCATCTAAAATAACTTATCAAAGATCTGCCGTGTGGCATCTTCAAGTGGCGTTGTTGGCTGTGCGTTACCATTTTGTTGTGTATTGTTTGATGGTGTGTCTAAGCCAAAAAGTTTACGTCCAATTTCACGTGTTGCACGTTGTGCAAAAAAGCGTGTGATATTGTCTGTATTGATTGATTTTTGCATGTTATCAAAGGGACCAGAAATAATCATCCCAAGAGGAGGGAGATTGCGTTGACCCGGGAAGAGAACTTCAACATCAACTTGTGCTGTTTTTTCTGATAAAGAGGCAATGGCTTGTCCTGTGAGTATAGCTGTTTCACTTTTAGTTGGGGCCAGAATATTCTGCACAGACAACGTCCCATATTGTAGGTTCACAGGCATATTGATATCTTGGAAAGCTGTTTTTCCCTTGGCTGTCAGGCCTTTAATCAATCGAATAAAATCATCAGGGCTGTTGGGGCGGTCGATATCCTGAGAAAGACGGTCAAGATCAATGCCATTAAATACAGGTTCTTTGATGTTCACTTCACCTTGACCATTTGAATTATCAATCAGCTGTTCAACAGTAAGACCTTGTGTCTTGAATTTTTGATTCAATGAAAATTCACCACCAGCTAAAGCACTCAATCCCATATCTTCGCCAAAGGCTTTCATATTAATGTTGCGTACAGATAATTCTAAATCAGCTTCATGAGCTCTATTGCCTCGGCCAGCTTCAATTTCGCCATCAATATTAATACGCCCGTCGTAAGCATCCGCTGAAAGCGCATTAATTTCAAGACGTCCATCTTCTGCTATAATATCAGCTTCAAGACCTTTAAATACCAGGTCACCATAGTGGAATTGATCGAGATAAGCAGAGAGATTGGTTTGAAGGTCATGCAGAATGCTTAAGTTGAGCGGTTCAGGTTCAACAATAACCGCATTGCCGTCTTTATCTTTTTTAACAATTGTTTTTTCGGTGGATATGGCGCCACCTTCTGAGCCACCTTTAAGCTTTAGCGTTGTGCCTTTAAGATTGAGGTCGAGTACAGAGGTCTCTTTCAGTTCTTTGTTAAGCGAAAAACCAAGATCTATGTAACCGGGCTGTTTAAGAACAGATTGATCAACTTTGAGACTATCTTTTGATAGGCTGAATTTACCCTGTACGTTGATGGGCTGATCAGAATATAGCTTATCAATATCCAGAGCATTCAATATTGTTTTAGCATCTTTAATTTGCATGGAATAACGCCCAAGAATATCACGAGATGCATCTTCAACATCATTTACTGTGCCAATCCATTCAATATCCAATGCGTTGTTTTGGATGCGCGCTGATGTATCTAACTTATCCAAACTTCCTTTAATAAAGAGTGAGGACTGGATATCCTTGATGCTTTTATCAAAGAACTGAGAGGTTTTAATATTGGCAATAAGATTGAGGTCATTCAGATCTTCAGAAAGATCACCAGAATCTCCACTTAATGTGACTGTAGAGTTATAGTCAGGAATCTCTGTCGATAATTTAATATCCCTAATATGACCGGCTTTATAGGTCCCGGAAAATTCTGATGAGGTCAGTTTAATATTCTGAGGAGTAATCAGTGTTCCAATATTTGCAGCCAATTGAATGTCAGGGATATTACCTAGGACATCATCTTCAATATCAGATGATGATTTTGAATTCTTTTCTGTGACAGAAGGGGAGGCTGACGGATTTGATTCTTTAGCCTCTGATCTCAAATCAAGAAGGCCTTCATTTTCAATGGAAAAGCTAAGCGCTGGTTGCTCAGCAGGATCAATTGAAAAAGAGACGGCATCAATTGATGTATTGTCTAATTTTACATCTTTTAAGCTGAGGTGTGTCTTCTCTTCTGTTGATGAAATTGTAGCTGTGAATTCAGCTTTTGCAGGTATTTGATCTTCTTTGATGTCAATGCCTAGGCTCTTAGTCAGCAAAAACACCGTATCACTTTTTATTTGGCTAATGATGGTGGTTGCTTCGGGTGTGATATCCCCATCAAACTCAATAGATGCGGCTTGATGAACAGTAAAGGACATGCCACTAAGCGTTGCTTGCCCATCATTAATGGCCACATTCCCCTGAACATTTTCAAGCTGTAAAGTATCGTTAAAAGTGAGGAGGCCAAGTTGTATAGCCACATCGCTATTCGGTATCTTATCGATCTTTTGCCCAAGATGGCTCGAGTTCTGATGAAGCTTGGTAAATATATCAATCTCTGTGGGCTTAGGTTGTTTTTCAGCCTTTTCTAAACCATCATTTTTTATGGGTTTTGTTTCAACAGATGTTGCCGTATTGGCTAAACCAAGAAGTTTTGACAAATCAAAGCTCACAGCACGCAGGCCCAGTTTTAAACCATTGTCTTTATCATAGGTAATATAGTTGTCTAACGTACTGTGCACATTATCATTAAAGGTGACTGTCAGAGGATTAATTTTGAACTGTGTGCCATCATAAATGACATCACCTTCGGCTTTAAGCTGAGGAAGGTCACCCATCCATTTTTGAACGGCGGACGCTTTAAGCTTGCCATCAATGGATAGATTATCGCCCAAAGTAACATTTCCAAGCCAGCTTAATTGGGCCTTCTGGTTATCAATATCAATCTCTGCTTGTAAAGGAATAACAGCGTCAGGTGCGTATTTGCCAATATCTAGAACGCTGTCAATTTTATGAGATTGATAGCTTGTACTAAGAGATATGCGATAAGGGCCAGATAGCTGATTGAAGTTAATGTCGGCTGATATTTTATCGCTTGTGATCTCTGTTTCTCCACTTTTAAAGCGCACGATAAGGCCTTCGACATCAATTTGATCAAAATTAAGTCGGTTGGTAACGGCTCCCTTAATTGTTGAATTTGGGTCACTTGTATTGGCTGTTTCTTCAGTACTTGTTGTGTCGCCCCCAGCAGATGTGGTGGCTTTGATGCTGTCCCAGTTTGATACGCCATCATTATTCATTTCGAGATTGATAACAGGGTCAATAAAACGGATGCCAGCGATATTGATCTGGCCTTTGATCAAGTCAGATGTATTAAGGCTGGCCTTCAGCGCCCCCAAAGATATAAAAGCCTGATCAGAGAAGCCTTCGGGATTTAATATACGGATATCTTTAATGGCAATAGAGGGTTGTGGAAATATCTGTGCCGTTGGTGCACTCAGTATTTCGATATTTACACCAATCGACTCTTCAACACGTTTCTCAATAGTTTGCGAGATTTTATCATAAGGAATAAAGTAGGGTGCTATAAGCACGCCACTAAAAATGACAACAAAAAGGACAGCAAGACTAATCAGTAGTTTTTTCATCATCAAAAGAACTCAATAAGGAATATTGAAACTTAAGAGTCACAAATATAAGTAAAAATATCGTTCATCGATATGGAAGAATATCAAGACGCCATATAATGGCCGCCATTAACGGAAAGAACAGAGCCTGTCACATAACCTGAATCTTCAGAAATCAAATATAATAGAGCTTTAACAATATCATCTGGTTGGCCAATGCGCCCAACTGGAATCTCGGCAACAATGGAATCGCGAATAGCATCTGGAATTTGTTGTGTCATAGGTGTATCAATATAGCCAGGTGCAATCGCATTGACAGTAATGCCTTTAATTGCATTTTCCAGTGCCAGTGATTTTGTGAAGCCAAGCAAACCAGCCTTAGCTGCGGCATAATTGGCTTGTCCCATTTGACCTTTTTGAGCGTTAATAGAAGAGATATTCACAACACGGCCATACCCTTTTTCACGCATCGCAGGAATAACGGCGCGGCATGTATTAAAGGACGAGCTGAGGTTTGTGTCGATTACAGCATCCCAGGTTTCTCTATCCATTTTGTGTAAAAAAGTATCACGTGTTATACCAGCATTATTCACTAGGACATCAATTTTACCGTGTTCTTCAATGAGTTTACCAATATGAGATTGAACAGTAGCAAAATCAGAAACATCAAAGGCTGCAATTTGTAAATCATGCTTAGTACAGAAGCTTTCTGAATGTTTGCTTCTTGTTTTGCAGTTTGCAATTACATGATAGCCAGAATTTTTGATAGCTCTAGACATTTGTGCGCCTATGCCACGTGTGCCTCCGGTAATTAATGCAATTTTTGGTTTATCTGTCATGCTATTCCCTTTACAAAAGATAAGTTTCAAAATTAAGTAATAATAAGCTGGTAACAAAAGCCTTCATCTGAGCGCAAGCTAGCACTCTGAGTATAATAAAACGTTAACTAGACAATCCGTCTAAAAGCGCCTATAAAAAGATTATGATCACAGAAAAACTCTCACAGTTTGTGGCGGAAGCTTTTAAAGCTCATGGCCTTCCAGAAGATCTTGGGCGAATAACAGTATCCGATCGTCCTGATCTTGCAGATTTTCAGTGTAACGGCGCTATGCAGGCGGCACGTATTGCTAAAAAAGCACCCAGAGATATTGCTGTGTCTATTGTGGAATGGGTCAAAAATAATGACAAACGCAACCTTT
Source organism: Alphaproteobacteria bacterium (assembly GCA_964231155.1). Taxonomy (GTDB): domain Bacteria; phylum Pseudomonadota; class Alphaproteobacteria; order Micavibrionales; family SZUA-601; genus CAXRKA01. Next base: position 6,542 of record CAXRKA010000144.1, read on the forward strand.
TCTCAGAGATTAATATCGCGGAGCCTGGTTTTATCAATTTACGTCTGAGTCCAAAGACCTTAAAAACATACATTGATATGATGGTTTTGGATGAGCGTTTAGGTGTTGTCATGACTGATAATAAAGAAAAAGTCATTATTGAGTTTTGCAGCCCTAATGTAGCCAAGAACATGCATGTTGGACATATGCGAACAACTTTTATTGGTGATACACTGTGCCGGCTTTACGAACTTAAAGGCCATGAGGTCATCCGTATGAATTATATTGGTGATTGGGGCACGCCCATGGGCATTGTAATTGAGCAAATTAGAGATGAATGCCCAGACCTGCCGTATTTTGATGAAAGTACAGAAGATTACCCAACAACATTGCCATTTGATTTTGAAACGCTTGTCACCTTTTACCCCAAAGGCTCTGCAAGGAATAAAGATGAAGAGACATTTCAGACCCGTGTCAAAAAAACTACAGCTGAATTTCAAGCCGGACATAAGGGATATAGAG
>CAXRKA010000145.1:0-3190 GCA_964231155.1 Alphaproteobacteria bacterium
ATGATTCAGCAATCGTATTCACCTCAACAATTTCATTTGAAATATTCTTGATGGCCTTAGCTGACACATCAACTGAGGATTGTATTTGTGAAATATATTCACTGATATCATGAACAGCTTCTGTTGTTTGTGTAGCCAGACCTTTAACCTCACTAGCAACAACGGCAAAACCTTTACCAGCCTCACCGGCTCTTGCAGCTTCAATAGTTGCATTCAATGCAAGAAGGTTGGTTTGATCTGCAATCTCATTAATAAGCTCGGTAATTTCACCAATCTTCTGTGCTGACTGATACAAGCTTTCAATTTTACCATTAGCATCCTCTGCACTAATAGATGTCGTTTCAGTCTTAGCGCGCACACTTTGAACCTGCGTGCTGATCTCAGAAATTGAGCTTGATAGCTCTTCAGCAGCTGCCGCAACTGTTTGAACGCTTTGGTTCGCTGATGTCGCCGATTGTGATGCCATCTTTGACTGATCACGCATTTGCTCCACTTTAGGTAGCACCTCTTGTAGAACTTGATTCAGTTTTTGTGTTGAGTCGGACAAGCTCTTTAAGAAGGAGCCCACTGAATCATCAAAAATAGCAATAGCCTGCTCTAACTTCTCACGGCGTTTGTCGCGTTCCTTGTTCTCTTTTTCTGTTTTCTCTGTCAGCTCTTCAGCCTGTTTTGAATTATCCCTAAGGACTTCAACAGAGTGTGCCAGATCACCAATTTCATCTTCATGCTCTAAAGCAGGCACTTCGATATCAAACTCACCATGAGCGATACGGTTCACAGCTTGCTGAAGATTAACAACAGGACGTTGAACAGTTGCCATCACAAGACGGCCAACAATCACATTAAAGATGAAGGTGAGCAACGTAGAGATAACAACCACATTCTGCAAGAATGACTGGAACTCCTCTGTTTCTTCCATCAATTCCCAAAGAGAACTATCTAACTCTGCGTACAAACCTTGTGCAACATCAATGGCTTCTTGTGAGTTTTGCTTCACCTGATCGATTAGAGATGAGCTAAATAAGCGATTATTATTCACATAGTTATCATCGAGCAATAATGAGCCCAAATTAAGGCTTTCAATAGCGGTTGCTATGGCCTGCGTCTCATTGGGTGCAAATTTTGATGTTGCTGCTAAATCTTCTTCTAATTGTTCCAGGGCCAATAACGTCTTATTTCGGCTTTCTTGAGAGCGTGTTAAAGCCAAATCCGTGTACCAGTACCGTACAGATTCAACTTGAATCAGGGTATTCTCAACATATTCCATATGGTGAAAGTATTTATCTTGTTTTTCCAAGGTACTTTGCGCTTGAAGTAAGTAGAAAAATATGACACCCCCAGCGGCAAAGGCTATGAAGGTCGATGTCCATAGCAGTGCATTCAATCGTGAGCCTATTTTGATAGATTTCGAGAACTTGTGAAATAGATTTTTCATGGATTTTTTCCGGATTTTGTAGTTGTGATTTGACTTATTTATCTAAACATTGTAGCGATTAACAGTGTATCATAAACCCAGATTTTTATAAAGTTTAAGAACGGTATGGCGAAGACAAAAAAAACTATTCAATATATGTGCCAAAGTTGTGGATCTATCCAAAACAAATGGCAAGGCCAATGCCCCGATTGTAATGCATGGGATAGCCTCGTTGAAGAGCGTCATGAGGCTGTACCTAAAGGGCTTGGAGCCAAGAAAGGCAATGTCCTTGACATGCACACCTTGAAAGGCAAAAGTGAATTACCACCACGCTACAAAACAACCATAGCAGAGTTTGACCGCGTCTGTGGTAGCGGCCTTGTTCCCGGCTCTGCACTCCTTATAGGTGGTGACCCGGGGATTGGAAAATCCACTATTCTTTTACAAGTTGTTGCATGCCTCTCTCAAAACAACAAGACAGCCTATGTCTCTGGCGAAGAAGGCTTGGACCAAGTGCGCCTGCGCGCTGAACGTCTTGATGTGAGTAATAGCTCAACAGAACTTACAACAGCCAATAATGTACGTGATATTATCTCTACAATGGAACGTCCTGCCAATGATGGAAAACGTTATGATGTCATTGTTATCGACTCCATCCAAACCATGTATATGGACACAATCGATAGTGCGCCCGGAACTGTTGCTCAAGTTCGAGCCTGTTCATCTGAACTCATACGTGCTGCCAAGAAATATAACATTTGCCTTATTTTGGTTGGTCACGTCACAAAACAAGGCAACTTAGCTGGCCCACGAGTTATGGAGCATATGGTTGATACTGTTCTCTATTTTGAAGGGGATCGTGGGCATCCTTATCGTATTTTACGTGCTGTTAAAAACCGCTTTGGCCCTACAGATGAAATCGGCATTTTTGAAATGCTTGAAAAAGGTCTCATTGAAGTTGAAAACCCATCTAGCTTTTTCCTATCTCAACGTGATGAAACCGCTTCAGGCTCTGTTGTTTATGCCGGCATAGAAGGCTCACGCCCCGTCCTTGTAGAAATACAAGCACTCACCTCAAATGCAGATTATGGAACACCGCGGCGTGCCGTCATTGGCTGGGACAATAATAGACTGGCGATGATTGTTGCCGTTCTTGAATCAAGGTGTGGACTGAACTTTGCTCAAAAAGATATCTATCTGAATGTTGCTGGTGGTTTAAAAATTACTGAGCCAGCGGCTGACTTAGCTGTTGCCGCAGCATTGATTAGCGCTCTTCATGACCGCCCAGCTGATCCAGGCAATGTTTATTTTGGTGAGATTGCCCTCTCTGGTAGTGTACGCACTGTCTCAAGAACACCTCTACGCATTAAAGAAGCCGAACGTTTAGGCTTTAAGTCTATCACCTGCCATCAATCTGATGCCTCATTAAAAACAAAAATGCAAATCAGCAGTATCAAACATCTTAGACAGCTACTTGAAAATTAAATCAAAGCCACGTAATGTGTGTTATCACATCAAATATCAGAGATAAACACTATGACGATTGAACCTTTATACATCGATATTCTTGTCCTTGTTCTCACCCTCCTCTCAGCCGGCATTGGGTTGGTGCGCGGCTTTATCAATGAAGTCTTTACAATCATTGGATGGGTTGCTGCTCTTATCGTAACGTATATAGCATGGCCTTATTCTAAGGATTTCCTTCGACAGTTCTTTGAGCAAGAGCTGATCGCAGACATAGCTGCCGCAGTTATTGTGTTTGTCATTACGCTTGCA
>CAXRKA010000146.1:0-5199 GCA_964231155.1 Alphaproteobacteria bacterium
CATTGGCTCTTAAATACATAAAGGCTGATTTTTGTGCCAACGGTAAATAGTCATTGTCTAATCGAACATCTTCAAGTATGTTCATAGCTGAAGTAATTTGTCCCTCTTTTACATCAGCTTCTGCTTGAGCAAGCATAATCCTAGAACGCAATATAGCTGGATAGCTGTCTAACGTATCACCGGATCGAGAAAACGCAGCCTGTGAACGCTTCCAAAGCTTCATTTGGCTATAGACATACCCTAGCCAAAGCTGTGCTTCTTCTTGACGCGTTAGATCAAATGACGTCAAGTGATCAATAGCAAGCTCATACTTATGTGACAACGCATAAGCCACACCACGAAGTGCAATAAATTCTGGGTTCTGCTTTAGATCTGGCAAAATTTCATAGGCAATATCTAATATTCCATTTGCCTCCAAGCCAAAGCCATAGGAAATATAATGCTTAGCCAGCTCTAAATAGCCTGATGCTTTATCAATACCTTGGAGTTGATCAATATTCTTTTCTATACGGCGTCTCGCCTTACTAAAGTTGCCCAAACTTTCAGAAAGATCTTTTTCTATCTGGAACAATCGTGGCTTTAAGCTTCTATAGTTATTGATACGGCTTAAAACAGATAAACGGTCGATATTGTTAGAAAGAAGTAGAGGATCTTGGTCACCAGAGATTTCCAACATTGTATTATTGACGGCCATCAAAACATCACCAGAATAAGCTTCCATCACAATACCGTGAATTGTCGGAATAATTGTAAATTCTGGGTAACGGAGTTCTCGTGAAACAAAATATGTTGGTTCGTTTAAGGCAATAACATTCAAACGGTCGCCGACTTGAGGATCGGTAAATGAGAGTATATCTGCTTTCTCTTGGTAAAGCTCAGAAATTATTTTAGGATTTTTGGGTGTTGTTACAAAATCCACTCTAAAGTCAAGAAATGTACCACGTGAGCGTGGCTCAGTCGATAGATTAACTATCCAGTCAAAATTATCGCGCTCTAAATAAACATACTTAATATTGACGTCTGACATATCAAAGCGAAAGGCCGTCGCATTGTTTTGAGTAATTCTCTGTGGCTGTGGAAGTTTAGATAAACGCTCACCTTTCAATTGCGGCGGTAAGCTTGTTAATTCATCACCAAACGCAACCCATAGAACATCATTACGCTGAAAGACAGCTGCTGTCGTCTCTTTGGTCAATGGAAAGCGAATGGTGTTCTCACTGTCATCGAATAAATCACTCGGTGCGCTTGAAGAGTATTGCTTTTTAACTGCTTGTACCTTTGTCTCTTTCTGTTCTTGACGTATTCTTTCAACAGTCTGTTTAAGGTTTAATTGGCTTAAGTCAATTTTTTGAGGTTTTTGTGGGCCTGTTTGCGTTTCTTTTTCAGCATCTTCTTGTAATGGCTGAGAAAAAGATGGCTCACTCTGTGTTAATTTCTGAATATCAAACGCCACACGTGCACCAGCCCAAAATGCCTGTATACGCGTCTTATCTGCTTTATCAAAAGAGACATACAAACCATTGTTATTATTTGTATATTTAAAGTTTCTGATAAGCTTTAAATTGCCATTATCCACAGATGATGTGTTTAAGGTTGCAGGCTTATTAAACTGAATTGTAACGCTGTCTCCTTCAGTCGTGCTTGTATACTGTACGCGCTCTCTCCAATCAAAGACCAAACGCTCAAAACGATCATGGACACCAGCTCTAATATTAACACGGTTGGCCTGTGCATAAGCTTCGACTGTCAGAACAGAAAGCAAAGCAACCATATAGACTATGGTTGATAGTATCACGATAGACGTGCGTGTAATATTCCGATCCAATTTATACATTTCAATTATTACCAAACGTCTTTTTGAATAATGACATCAACCCGTCGAGCAAGACGCTCTTTCTGAATGTCCGGCATGGACTCGGGTAAATCGTCATAATAGGTATCTGACAAGCCTTTCGTAATTATATCACGTTGATAACCGCTTGCATATAGGCTGTTCGCAATCGATTGGGCCCGCCATAAAGACAACTCCCAGTTTGATGCAAATAAATTTGAATTCACAGGATTAGGATCTGTATGGCCATAAATTTCTATACGATTGTCAATACGACGCACAGCCTCAGAAATAATATCAGCCGCCTCTTGGCCAATCTCTGAGAGCTCATAAGAACCTGACTGGAAAATAAGTTGGCTTGGAATAGCAATAACAACCTTATCATTAAGATGTGTGATTGATATATTTTCAAAACTATCTATATCTTCAAATTTTTCCTGAATAAGATTGGCCAAATAATCCAAACTCAGACCAGTTTCTCTCGTAATTGAGTTAATATTAAAACGTGTCTCAACGGCACCAGGGTTCGCTGGGTTACCAAAGTTCTTATAAAAAGAGCTACTCATATTGCCAATAGCCATTGACCAGCCATCTTTGCGGGGCTCTGACATTGAAAAAATCAACACAAAGAAAGTCAGCATTAGGCTGACAACATCGGCAAAACTGATAAGCCAGGTTGGTTTCTGTTTTCTTTTAAGACGCTTAGACATAGAGCTTATCTTTCAAACTTGAAATTCGTATAGTTAAAACCTTGCAAATTTAAAGCCATATGCTTTGTTTTATGTGCATGAAAAACAACAGAAACAAATTCTGTATCACCCTTCTGAAACCCCATTCTGACCAAACGTCCGTCCAGACCACCTTTTATAATATTGCGTATAAACACCCCCAGCCCCATGGCATTTGGCTGTATTTCTGCAGCTTGGACAGACTGTGCTTCTGTGTTGGCCAAAGCTTCAATAATAAATTTAACGCTCTTGGTTTCTCTGCCGGATAGTAAACGTGCTATTTGCTCCCCCAGACTTAAAGCCGAAGAGTTTGGCCTGGAATGGTCATTATAAAGTGTAGTTTTAGGAATATTGACGTACATTGTTTCGCCGTCAGGTGCTCTAGAGATAGATACAACACCTATTTGAGCTTTAAGCAAAGCTTCTAGATCATCAAGAGCCTTGCCAATATTCATTTCTGTATTTTGTTCTAACTCATCAGTGATACCCAGGCTATCACCAGGGTTATTAGAAGCAAATGTGGTTTTAATACTAGATTGAACGTCAGTGACGCGCGCTTCATCAAATGTTGTCAGGGTATTGAGAACAATAAAAAAGGCCAAGAGCATCAAAAAAAGGGCTAAAGATAGTGTTTGCCAAGTCTTTCCTTCATTCTCTATATCTCTGAGTTTTTTATTCTCTTTTGTTCTAATTGCCATGACCACCTTTGACTGTGTTTAGTCAGAAAGAAGCTTATCGACATCATCCTGATTCATTGCATTTCCAGGCAATCCTGGTCCATTCAGCAGTGATTCTTTATCATTCTCATCGACGGGCTTTTCTGTGCTATCAGAGTCCTTTCCACTGGCTGCTAAATTATCAATTGGTGTTAAGCTAAGAAGCAAGCTATTAACTTTAGTCTCAATCACTTTAAAAGCTTTTACAACTTTTGTGATACGTTGACCAGTAATATCTTGGAAACTACAGGCCTCAAAGATCTTCATCACCTCACCCACTATATTTTCTGACGCTTCACACTCAACGGATGATGCCATCTCCATAATTTTTTCAGCTGCATCCATAATGGTACCTGTTGCCTCTTCAGTTGATAAAACAACAGCATCAAGCTCATCTGTTGCCACTGGCATATGAATCTTTTGTATCTTAGCCTGTTTAATTTCAGAAACTTCTTTTCTGATGGCATCAATGATCGTCAAAAGCTCTTGAATTTGCTCTTTTATCTCTTTTACCTCATTTGTACTCATGGCTTCTATCCTCCTTGTATTTATAGATGCCCTGCATTTGGCTTATTCGCCAAGAACTGCAGATATTTTTCCTTTTAATGTTTCAGCGTTAAATGGCTTAACAATGTAGTTACTAACACCCGCTTTTTTAGCGATTAAAACGTTTTCCGTTTTACTTTCGGCCGTCACCATAATAAATGGAAGGCTCTTTAGTTGATCGTCAGCACGTACTTTTTCTAAAAGCTCCAGACCTGTCATTGGCTCCATATTCCAGTCAGAAATAACCAACCCATAGTTCTTTTGTTTTAATTTTTCAAAAGCTTCTGCACCGTCTGTGGCTTCATCAATATTTACAAAACCAATTTGCTTCAGCAGGTTACCTACTATTCGAAGCATTGTGCGATAATCATCAACAATGAGTACATTCATTGATTTGTCCATAGCTACATCCTATCTTTAATTAAAGTTGCTTGGCTTGTTCTTTGAATTCTAGACATGCATAGTTAAATGCAAGTAAACAAAATAGAATACTATTCAATGAGATTGTTTGGATCGGGTAACGCGCTTTGCTCAGCAAGTTTAGCAGATAGAAAACGTGCTTTATCTGCGTCCATACTCGCGAGAATCGGGGCTATACGGCGCTCAGACATGCGCTCAACGATACTAATTAAAATGTCAAACTGCAGATCATTGAAGATACGGGCTGCATCTTTGGGCTTCATTGTTTCATAAATCTTAACCAACTGCTTAAGACGCCCTTCTTGAACGTTCTGTTGCTGGCCAATTAATTCCTGCAATTCAGTTTTTAATGTCTGCAATTCAACCAGTTTTTCTTCAATCTTTTTCTCTGTCACAGATAAAAGGCGCTCTTTCTGTAGTAAGCGTGCTTCCATAATGTCCAATTGCTCACGACGCTCACCAAGATTTTGAAGAATCTCAACCTCTTCTTCTGTAAAACGTGGTGCAAGCAGATCTTCTATGGGCTTACGAGAATTTGCTGAAGTTTCTTCTAACTGCTCCTGAACAGCTGCTTGTGTATTTTCTGAGTTTTCTAAAATACGCTCCAGCTCTTCTTCGCTCGGCGCTTCTTCTTCTTCTGTTTCTTCAGCTATAGCTTGAGATGCACCAATAAACACCATTTGTTCTGAATTGGCCTCAGAGTCCACCAAAACAGCAATGATGTTGCCCGTCCGTAAAACAAAGGACAAGCTCATGACGATCAATAAAACAATAAATAAACGTGGTTTCATAAATTATCCTTTTAGCGCGATGCTTTCTTGCTCAAAGCTTCAGCCAATTCTCTTTCAGCACGGGTCATCTCTGAGAAATCTTTCTCTGAAGTGTAATTCTCCTGAGGCTTATCAATAATACCTTCTTGAGTATTCTTTTCATCTCTATCTTTAACATCCCTAATAGC
>CAXRKA010000147.1:0-2945 GCA_964231155.1 Alphaproteobacteria bacterium
AGGCGCTGAAGCTGACTCTGGCGATAAAAAAGATTAGATAATCATCTATAGAATTTTTATAGACAAAAACCTTTGTGGTTTTATAGTGGCCGCATGGCAATGAAAACCGGTATTTTTGTACTCTGTCCTTATTCTCAAACACAAGATGAGACACCATCTTCTGCGTTCCATTTGGATACAACCAATGCAGAAGGGGATAACTATTTAGACTATAAGAAATCAGAAGCCTTAGGTCTTTGCGAAGCTCTTAATCTTGAGCCTGTGCAAATGGAATTACTGCGCGTTCGGAAAATTAATCCATCAACCTATATCGGTAAAGGCCAAGCTCAGAAGATAAAAGAAATGATAGCTGAACATGATGTGGACGCAGTCTATGTTGATGAGAACCTTTCGCCCATTCAGCAGCGTAATTTAGAAAAGGCCTTTGATAAGAAGGTGATTGATCGAACAGGGCTTATCCTAGAAATCTTCTCTGATCGCGCCCAGACCAATGAGGGGAAGCTACAGGTGGATATGGCGCGCCTCAGCTACCAGAAATCACGTCTCGTGAGAGCTTGGACACACTTGGAGCGTCAACGTGGTGGTATGGGGGCTGTTGGTGGTCCAGGGGAGCGTCAAATTGAACTGGATAGACGTATGCTTGATAGCAAAATTAAGACCTTGCGTAAAAAGCTTGAGAAGATCCGCCTTAATCGCTCAACACAGCGCGCAGCACGTCAAGCTGTACCATATCCAGTTATTGCGCTTGTTGGCTATACAAATGCTGGGAAATCAACGTTATTCAATAGCTTGACCAATGAAAAGATCTTGGCAAAAGATATGCTGTTTGCCACTTTGGATCCAACTCTACGGGCTGTTGATTTGGCTTCAGGGCAGAAAGTGATCCTTGCTGATACTGTTGGGTTTATCTCGGATTTGCCAACAGAACTTGTTGAATCCTTTAAAGCCACATTAGAAGAAGTGTCAAAGGCTGCTATTGTGGTACATGTCCATGATATATCTAATCCGCGGTGGATAAAGAATGCAGAAACCGTAGAAGAGATTTTAACTTCCCTCAATGTTGATCCATATAATAAAGATCAATTCATAAATATTTGGAATAAAATAGATTATTTTCCTAAAAAGGATATTGAAGAGCTAGCTAAAAATACATCGCATGATTGTGTCAATCTTTTGTCGATGTCTGCTTTAAAAAAACAAGGTTTGGATGTATTTCTCCAAAAGATTGATGAACTGCTCTCTCAAGAATACATTCAGCAAGATGTTACACTCACCCCTAAGCAGGGCCGTCTTCGTGCATGGCTGCATGATCACGCTGAAGTTTTATCACAAGATGTCAGTGATGACGGGAATATTCAAATGCAAATAAAGCTGTCTCCACAAAATTGGGCGCGTTTTAAGGCACAAGCTGAGCAATAAGCATACTGTTATCTAGCATTTATCCGTGCTAATCTCTCGGGTATGAAATTAGACTTATATACAATCGATAGTGCCGTAAAAGAGCTGCTTATCACAGTTTCTGAAGAGGTTATATTGCCTATGGCAGAAACCATGACAGAGCAAAGCCGTCAGTTTAAAGCGGGCGGTGAGATTGTTACTGTTGTTGATAAAACCGTTGAGGATATTCTTGTTTCCTCTCTCAAAGACCTTATTCCTGAATGCAATGTCTTGGGTGAAGAAATGGTCTCAGCTGAACCTGAGCGTTTACAGGCTCGGTTGAATGATGGTTATCTTTGGGTGATTGATCCTATAGATGGTACGCGGAACTACTTTAATCAGGACAATGGGCGCTATGCCGTCATCATTGCTTTATTAAAAGATGGTGCGCCTATAGCGGGGTGGATTTATGAACCTCAACAAAATCAGCTAATTTCGAGTGTTCAGGGCATTTCTGAGCCATCCGTCAATGATAATGTCATTGAAAGACCTCAAGCGCTGGATCAAACATTTCAGTCTTTAAAGGGTTTTTGTTTTTGCCGTGTCTTTCCGGATAATATTGGGCCTGAAATCAGGGCCAATCTGAAAGATTTTTCTTATGAATCTTTACATTGTATCGGCGCAGAGTATGTCGATATCATTCTGGGGAGGGCTGATTTTGCTATTTTTCCACGTTCACGCCTTTGGGATCATGCTGCGGGCGCCTATATTTTGACCCAGAAGGGTGGTGTGGCAAAAACACTCAATGAGCTCCCTATAACTGTCTCATCGCTCACACAGGGCCCACAATGGATCATTGCGGCACAATCTGAGTATATTTGGGCAATGGTTAAAGAAACAGTCTTCAATGGCGTGAATTGGCACGATTACTGCACTGATATATCCTGAAATGGTAGAAACCATGACAAAGGGGTATGATAATGGCTGTACAAAACAGCATAAATGTTCAATCTGAGGTGTCAAAGCAACGCTTTGGCACGGTGCAACCACGTGTATATGAAGCTATTCAAACAGCCAGTCAAAAGACGGGTGTTGATTTTGATTATCTTCTTCATAAAGCAGGCACTGAGAGCAGTTTTAAAACGGACGCTAAAGCAAAGACAAGCTCTGCACGCGGTTTATTTCAATTCCTCGATAATACGTGGCTGGATATGGTTAAGCGCCATGGCCACAAATATGGTCTCTCTGAGCAATCTCAAGCTATAGAAAAAACCAGTAGTGGCCGTCTCAATGTTGCAGATCCACAAAAGAAGCAAGATATTTTGGATTTACGCAATGATCCTCAAATGTCGTCCTATTTGGCGGCTGAATTCGACAAAGATAATCAGACGGTACTTGAAAAGAATATTTCTGGCGATGTTGGGAGAACAGACTTATATCTGGCTCATTTTATGGGGGCTAACGGTGCTTCAGACTTTTTAAATGCTAAAGCAGCGAACCCTCAAAGCTATGGTGCAGATCTGTTTCCACAAGCGGCAGAAGCGAACACTAATGTTTTTTATACTATG
>CAXRKA010000148.1:0-2685 GCA_964231155.1 Alphaproteobacteria bacterium
TATTGCAGAAGCCATGCTACGAAAAGCCGATGCGGATGATTTTAATCATAAGGATGCTCATGAAGCGGATATGGATGCAGCTTTTCAGTATGCACGTAAAAAACGTCTATCTTATTGGGGCATAGAAGAACGACAGGCTGATTATGAGGGTTATGAAAAATCTCTGGCACGCTTAGCACGGCGTGGTTTTTCTTATGATGTATGTAAGGCTGTTCTTGAGGCTGAGGCACTTAAACATAATAAATAATGTTTTTGCATTCTTATTAAATCTAAATTTACTTTCTCAATGTTATACATAATATATAGAATATTTAACATTTAGAGTCAGATTATGACCAGTAACCCACATAAATCCGAAGTTGAAAATCTTATCCAGAATGCATCAACAATCCTCGGTACAATGGGTGCCGATGATCAAAAAGCTTTGACATGGCTTGGTGATAACAAAGATTTCATGGCTTACCGCAAAAAAGAAAAGCGTCAACAACCATCATTATTTGTGAATTCTGACGGCCGTTTTTGTGTGCGCGTTCCTCATGTGGGATTGCAGGGCAAAACAGCCGCACTCGAGCTTCTAAAGAGTGTGAAGGCCATCATTCTTGATCAGAAAGAAGATGATGAACAAAAGATATTACGAAATTTAGCTGCCCCTGAATTTGTGAATGATATGAAAGATCTTCTGCGTTGTTCAACATGGGGGCAGGTATAGAATGAGTGTTCTCCTACGATGAAATTTTTGTGAGTGTTTCATCGAGTATCTATGTTAAGAGGGACTTCGGCTCCTCTTAACATTTGTGATTGATTCTCTTATATAGATGATATAACCCCACCAGCGCATATGCGGTGTTTCTTTCCAAGAGTCATAAGTGCCATAAAGCTCATCATAATAGGTACAATTGATACGGTGTCGTCCTGCAGATAGAGGCTCTTTGATAATAATACGTAGGCGTTGATTGGATATAGTTTCAGTTGGAACAACACCGTGGTCAGATAGGAAGCATTGAATGCCATCCAACTGAATTCCAGGTGTGTTCACAGTCATCCCAATGTGAAAAGGATAGTTTTCATTCTCAATGATCGGTGTTGTAGGAATAATATTTGAAACATTCAAGCTTCCCCCTTCAGCCAACATGCGGAAGCGTTCCGGTTCAGCAAATTGGCTTGTCATAGGAAAGCGTGGTAAGACTGTTTCCTCAGTTTTGAGATCAATGATGCCAGAGTGCTGACCAAAGATCAGATCAAAATCATACTCATTTAAAACATTGAGTGTTGTTTCATCATAAATACCGTAAGGCACACTAAAGTAGCGTGGGCGATAACCCATATTGTCTTGAAAATTTCCTATAGAACGATTGATACAATCTCTAAGTTCATTCTCTGACAAGTTGATCAATGAAATATATGAGCAGCCATTGATGCCCAGAGTGACATTATTATTCTTAGACAAATCTTTCAATGTGTCCCAATCCATATAATCAGGGGCACCGACATTATCAACTGGGATAAATATAGTTACGGGATAGTTATTGTCTTTAAGAATAGGCCAGGCTTGATCATAAAAATTTTGATATCCACCTTCAAAGGTAAGAAGGATTTGGCCAGCGCGACTCGTGTGATGGTTTTGCAGTTGTTCAAAAACCTCTTCAGCTGAAAGTGCCTTATAGCCATTGTTACGAATATCACTCAGATGCGAAGAGAAATGTGGCTTACTTATAGAACTATCTGGATTATTTGTATCGTCAACAGAGTAATAAGTATAGGCTGTGACGCCAAAGTGATGATGGCTTTGGTCAAGACCGAATGTTGTTTGCCAAGTCCAGCTGACAAAAAGGACAACTAGACAGCAGCAAAGAACATGGTATTGTTTTGAAGTTATCATAAAGTCAGTATAACACAGGTAAGAGTTTCGTCATGGGTTATAACAATCTCATTGCTATAGATACAAGCTTTAAAGCGTGTCGTTGCATTGTTTTTTACAATGGACAAATATTTAGCCAAGAGATTGGATATATTCTCCGTGGGCAAGATGCTGAATTGCCACTACTGCTGGATAGGTGCTTAAAAGATGCCGGGGCTGATATATCAGAATTTGATGCCATAGCCGTGGTCAATGGTCCAGGAAGCTTTACGGGTATACGTGTTGGCATGGCCTATGCCAAAGGCATTGCTATAGCGCTCAATTGTCCCGTCATAACACTGTCTTCTCTTGAAATTGTAGCGGCCCTATCAAAGCAAGATGTATGCTCTGCGATTATTCCCATTAAACCTGATGTTTGTGTTATACAACGTTTTGAAAAGCAAGAGCCACTTGAGACGCCATCTCAGGTTCTAATGCAAGAGATTGTACAAAGAGACTTTAAGCCTCTTTTTGCACTGAGCACAGCGGTTGATTATATCGCAGAACATAATTCCGAAGTTGTTGAACAGATTGAGCCTATAGATTGGAATCATGCCTCTATGATTGATATGGATTGTGAAAAATATAACCAACTTAAAGCATTCAATTATGATGATACTTTGGTTCAACCTTTATATGTCCGTGAAGCTGATGTGACGTTAAAGAAACAGGGCTCTCTATCATGATCTTGGAGTATTTGTTTGTGATCTGGTTGGGATTGATCTTGGGAAGCTTTATGACCATGCTTATCTATCGTATCCAGAACAAAAAGCTTTTACTAGGGCGTG
>CAXRKA010000149.1:0-16732 GCA_964231155.1 Alphaproteobacteria bacterium
TCAAACTTCAAATGACGGTTATCCATACATGATGGTAAGCGGAAACCATGCTCTGATAGCGTTGACTTACGTGAGCGATCTCCCTTATACATCCCGCCCACCTGTGGCACAGAGACGTGGCTCTCATCCATAATGAGCAAGGCATCATCCGGAAAATACTCAAATAATGTCGGCGGTGGCTCGCCAGGCGCGCGACCCGTTAAATAGCGTGAATAGTTTTCAATACCATTACAAACCCCTGTGGCCTGTAACATTTCTAGATCAAAGTTGGTGCGCTGTTCTAAGCGCTGTGCCTCAAGCAAGAGATTGTTTGCGCGCAGTTCTTCAAGGCGGCTCTTCAATTCGACTTTAATCTGCTGTATAGCCTGATGCACTGTTGGTTGCGATGTCACATAATGCGAATTCGCATAAATTCGAACATATTGTAACTTGTGCTTGATTTCTCCCGTAAGCGGATCAAAAGCAATAATGTCTTCAACCTCATCATCAAATAATTCAATGCGCCACGCCGTATCATCTGTATGCACTGGAAAGACTTCGATCATATCACCGCGTACACGAAATGTTCCACGCTGAAAGTCGAGATCATTACGATCATATTGTAGTTCAACCAGCTCTTTAATAAATCCATCGCGGTCAATATTTCGACCAACACCTGTTTCTATGGTCATGGCCTGATATTCATCCGCTGAGCCTATCCCATAAATACAAGAGACAGAAGCCACAATAATCACATCTTTACGCTCAAAAAGAGAGCGTGTGGCTGAGTGACGCATACGGTCAATCTGCTCATTCAGAGAGCTTTCTTTTTCAATATAGGTATCAGAACTCGCCACATACGCTTCAGGCTGGTAATAATCATAATACGATACAAAGTACTCAACCGCATTATTGGGGAAAAAAGACTTCATCTCCCCATAAAGCTGCGCCGCCAACGTTTTATTGGGGGCCATAATCAGTGTGGGGCGACCATAATTTTGAATGACATGCGCCATCGAGAATGTCTTACCTGAGCCTGTAACCCCCAGAAGAACAGTGTTCTTTTCACCCTCTTCAAGGTTCTGCATGATCTTTTGAATGGCTTGTGGTTGATCACCAGCCGGCTCAAAATCAGATTCTAATTGAAACTCTGCGCGTGTATTTGTCATGATCAAAGAAATAACCTAAACATAATGCTTTTCAAGGGTTTTTAACTTTACAAGAACATGATGTAACCGTAGTTAAAAACACAACGAATAGATTAGCAAAACAAACTAAGGATACATAATAATGTCACAGTATTTGCGCACAGTTTTCTCAATTTTTATTCTTCCCCTCTTCTTGATTGTATTCTCTTTGAATACAACACTCGCTCAGTCAAACGATGACGAACAACTTGTAAAAATACGACTTGTGACTGAGATCACAAGCATACAACCCGGCGCCCCATTTTGGATTGGGTTGCACCAAGACATTAAGCCAGGCTGGCATACCTATTGGAAAAACCCTGGCGATTCAGGCCTACCCACAGAAATTGATTGGGAACTGAGTGAAGGGACAACTGTTTCTGATATTGTATGGCCCTACCCTCACCGTAAATCCGTTGAATCCATCATCAATTACGGGTACGAAGATCAAGTTGTTCTCCTATCGCGCGTCACACCACCTGCTGACCTTAAACCCGGTGAAAACTTTACCATCATAGCTGATGCATCATGGTTGGTATGTGAAGAAGTGTGTATTCCAGAGTCTGGGAAAGCTGAAATCACTCTACCCATCAGCAACAATACACCAGATATGAGTTCAGATGCACCACTCATACAAAAAACTTTTGATAGCCTTCCCAAAGACATTGACACACCCGTCAATGCTGAAGTGAAAGATGACAACCTACACATTGCTTTTTCTGACAAGAACTTCATCCCACGCGGTGAAATTCGTGACGCCTATTTCTTCTCAGAGGTTGAAAACCTGATTGAGCACAGCGCAACGCAAAAAATTAAGTTCGATAACAATACAGTTACTGTCGACGCACCTCTATCAAATACAAATAATATCCCACAATCTATTCAAGGTGTGTTTGTGATCACCAGTGATTTTGAACATCATGCCTTTGCAGTTAAGGCTGATGTTGCTTCTAGTGCAGCCACACCTTCCTCACAAGGCATAGAAGAAAATACACGTATTGAGGATATAGGCAGCCATGATGACATTGTTGTTGAATCTTTAGGCACTGAAACACGTCAAGGTATGACCTTGCTGACTGCGCTTCTTTTTGCCTTTGTTGGTGGTATTATTTTGAACCTCATGCCCTGTGTGTTCCCTATTTTGTCTATGAAAGCCTTGCATCTCACTCAACATGCACATCATGAAGATAAAAAACATATTCGCCTTGGCGGTGTTTTCTACACTTTGGGTGTCTTAGTGAGCTTTGCGATCTTAGGTGCTATTCTATTGGGTATTCGCAGCACAGGACAATCTATTGGCTGGGGTATTCAGTTACAATCCCCTCTCTTTGTGATGCTTCTGGTCTATTTAATGGTTGGTGTTGGTATTATGCTGACAGGCGCCGCTGAAATTGGTCAAAGCATGACCAATATTGGCCACAGGCTCACTGGTAAACATGGCCACTCTGGCTCATTCTTTACAGGTGCCTTAGCTGTAATTGTGGCGACACCATGTACAGCACCATTTATGGGCGGCGCTATATTCTTCGCCCTCACACAGCCTTGGTATGTCTCATTGTTTGTCTTACAAGCGCTTGGCTTGGGTCTAGCACTTCCCTATCTTTTGATTGCTTTTAGTCCGAAAGCTTTGAGTTGGTTACCTAAACCAGGCTTATGGATGACTCATTTCAAGCAGTTCTTGGCCTTCCCTATGTTTGCGGCAGCAGCTTGGTTGATTTGGGTACTGAGCCAACAAGCTGGCGTGGTGGGTGTTCAGCTCTCGCTCACAGGTGTTTTATTGATCGCTTTTGGACTATGGCTCTTTGGAACACTACAAAAAGATGCTTCAAAGAACTGGTGGCATGTTGTGAAATGGTTGCTTGTCATTGGTTCTGTCGCCACAGCTATTTATCTCACAACGATTATCAAACGTTCTGATGTCTGTGAGTTCATTGAACCTGTAAGCACATCAGAAACCGTCACCTTACAGCATCAAGAGTTCTCACCAGCTTTGCTGAAAGAGTTACAGGCACAGAATGAACCTGTCTTTGTAAATATGACCGCTGCCTGGTGTGTCACATGTCTTGCCAATGAGCGTGTTGCTCTTGGTACAGATCGCGTTCAAAACTTTTTACGTGACAATGGGATAAAATATCTCAAAGGTGACTGGACAAATTACGATCCCGATATAACTCAATACTTAGAGCAATATAACCGCAGTGGCGTACCTATTTATGTGTACTACCCACGTGGTTATGCCAGCGGCGAAAAAGAGGCTGTGGTGCTTCCACAACTCTTGACCGCCAATACTGTTATTCAGGCCCTTGAAAAGGCTGAATTATAAACAAAAACACACAGGAGATACTCTCATGATGAAAAAACTATTTGGTATTGTTGCCATTGCTGCATTGGCTTTTGTTGGCTTGAGCACAAACGCATCTGCTGAAGGCGTTGTCACTGGTGAAGCTGCACCAAACTACAGCTTTACTGATGTGAATGGCGTTAATCACAACCTTGCTGACTTTAAAGGCAAAACAGTTGTGATTGAATGGAACAACATGGAATGCCCATTCGTCAAAAAATTCTATAAAAATGGCGATATGCAGCGTTTCCAGAAAGAAACACTCGGAAACTATGAAAACGCTGTGTGGATTGCTGTGAACTCAAGTGCCGAAGGCAAACAAGGTGCTTATGACAGCATTGAAGAAGCCAAAGCTGATATTGCAGCCAAGGATTTCAGCGGTACTGCCTACGTTCTTGATCCAACAGGTGAATTTGGCAAGCTGTTCAATGCCAAAACAACACCGCACATGTTTGTGATCGATGCTGAGGGCACAATCGCCTATCAAGGCGCGATTGACAGCGAGCGCTCCGCTGATCCAGATGATATTACAAGCTCTGAGAACTATGTGATTGCAGCTGTTGATGCACTATCAAAAGGTCAAGCTATTGCTACGACTGAAACTCAACCTTATGGTTGTTCAGTAAAGTACTAATCTGATCATAGAAATTATTATAAAAAAAAAGAGCCGATTCACCGGCTCTTTTTTTTATGTATATCCGAAGGGGCAACCGCCGGTTTGAGTAGGCTTTGGTGTCTCTTCTTCCTCATCCTGGTTCACTACTAAATCAACAAAGAATTGATCAGCTCCAGCTCTTTTAGCTTCCTTTTTTCTACGTAACTCTGCTATGTAATCATCAACATCAAAATCTTCTTCTGTGAAGTTATCATAAACTCTAAGCATTTCCAAAGAACTCGCAACATAGTCTTCAGAGCGACCTAAAACAGCCAAATCACGACGTTCAAATCCAGCATCAACAGCCGCACGAATATCCAGCAGTGTTTGATGAAAACACTCCAGCACAGGCTCATTTTGGAACTCTTCATGTTCACGAATAAAACGTAATGCACGCTTTGGGATCATCTGCAAACCATGAATGCGTCTAGAAACATAATTCCTTAACTGAGGAGAAATCACATTCATATCTGCAAAGGCTGCACCACCCTGTTTGAGCATCAAAAGATAATTCAGAACGCTCGTTTCGGGCGCTGGTGGCTCAATCTTTTTATGATCATCTTGCATCGTTATATCCAGCATAATATTTGGTATAATGATCGACGATTTCTTATCTTGACCAACAAGCTTAATATTTTGAGGTGC
The DNA here is from genome assembly GCA_964231155.1 of Alphaproteobacteria bacterium. GTDB lineage: Bacteria > Pseudomonadota > Alphaproteobacteria > Micavibrionales > SZUA-601 > CAXRKA01. The sequence goes on from CAXRKA010000149.1 coordinate 4,808, forward strand.
ATCCATAACAGCCGAGAACTCAACATTCATAAATATTTTATAACGTTGATTAAAAGCATCAAAAGCATCTGTTAAAGCTTTACGTCGTTCTATGTCATAAGGACGACCACTCACCTCCATATCCGAGATCATTGTACTTATATTCTGGAAACTCGTATGGCTGCGGATATGAGTGTCTTGCTTTTTTGGCCAAGCAGAGCCCTTGCCATTGACCTCTTCAAATAAATCCAAAAGTGGTTTAGCTATCTCATTCTTATATTCAATATTTAGTGCACGCCACTGTGTCAACATACCTTGAGTCTCTTTCGGTAAGAACGTTACATCAACAAGATCACCCATTTTATACCCCCATTTACGAAAGTAAGAATGATAAATAGAGCTCAGTTTTTTTAGACCCCTTGTCTCTACAATAGCGTAATTACCACGCACAGCATCTTTAGCATGCGCATAAGGCTGGTGAACTGTCAGCATTTGATTGATTTTTTGGAAGATATCAAGAACAGGTTCATATTTTTTCAGAAGCTCAGATGCCATCATGATGCTCCATGGCCAAAAGGACATGTCATGCCCAATGCCTTCATTGTCTCTCTTGTGCGCCACTTGAATGATGTCTTTTCTTGTGGATTACGATCCATAGGGATGAGACCCATAAGATCAAAACTACTATCGAGATAATCAGCTCTTTTGAGCATTGAATGGATCTCTTCGCCTGAGAATTCTGAAATAATATCATGTTTAATATTCTCTGCTGTTTGCTTAATAATATCCAACAGAGCTGGCTGTTGAAGCTCTTCATGCGTCTCAATAATATTCAACGCAACGCGCATAATCACATCTTGCGTCCCCATATTTCTTCTTAAGAATTCACAAAAAGGAGACGGCCTATTCATGCTGTCCAACATACCGCGCGCAGCAAGCTTAAGGCTCAATAACCATTGGAGCAAAGATAAGTCGTTGGTCTTATCTACCCTATAATCTAATTTGATATTTTTATTAGCGATGCTAACAAGCGATGTCTTTGATGTTTTAAGTGGAAAACGCTCAACCGCATCCAAACCTCGTCGAAGATTTTTAATAAAATCAACGCAGTCAGAGTTAAACTTTTGAACCTCATTATAGGCAGCTTCAAAGCTCTTATAATCATAGTTGAAAGCATCTTCTTCAATAGAAAACTTTAAACCATTCAAATCCCTAAATTCCGGAATATTGTTGCTCTTTTTGTTATCATGTGCAGAGCCTTTACCATGTCTCTTTTCGAAAATATCAACGATTGGTTCTAAGAGTTGCTTATAATCCTTCTCACGTTGGCGCATCTCCTTAAGAAAAATCTGGATATGCTCTGGGAGTGAAGGAATATCAACCAGTGCACCCATTTTCCCCACCATTTTACGCAAATGCATATGATAAATAGAGGACACTTTAGATGTGCCGTGCATTTTTAGGATGGTTCTATTCCCTCGCACACTATTTTTTGCGTATTCCGACGGCGCCTTCTCGATTAAAGCATGATTCACTGCACGAATCAGCTGAATATCATCTTTGTAATCGTCTAAAATTGAAGAAACCATTGTTTGTCCCTAACTCATTAGAGAAAGTATATATGGTAATATAAATATGTCAAACAAAAATTAGTAGTTTATGCGCTTAAAATCACCTGTTTATTCACAAGGATATTCAACATAAAATGCTGTAGCCACACCAGGTGCGGCAATAAATGATAGATGCTCTGGGTGCTCTAGTAAAAACTCGACAACAACATCACGTTTTTCTGCTTTTGTCGCACGTGGTGTGATACAAAAATCAATGCTAGGTGCCACCCCTAAACTCTTGATAAGATTATGGTAATCGACAATCGCCTGAACATAACCATCACATTTTTCTGTTTGCACAACATTGTTCCCACGACACAATGATACCAATTTGGAACCTGTAATAATTTCAGGCGTTGTGTTTGTCGTGTTGTTATGCTGCGCCAGAGCACCTTGAAATGAAAAAATCACCAGGCTTAAGCCAAAAAAAAGATGGTATATCGTTCTCAACATTCTATACTTCCTTATTATCTGAAATAAAGGCCGCGCTATGCGAACATATATTTTGATTGTTTTTTATATCCTTGTCACTGCCACTCTAGCAGCTTGTGCAACACCAAAGCAATCCAACTCTGCATTGGAGACAAAAAATTCTATTTCCACTGTCGAGAATCTTATTCCAGAAATCGCTCTTGATCAAGATGAGCATCATGGGCTTTATCTGGCCTATAATCTCTATGCTGGTGGATTGCATGCCATGAGCATAGAAGGTGTTTTCTTTGGTGATTCAACAAATAACAACTATCAAGCTCAAGTTGTGGCCAAACCTCATGGCTGGATTGGTAAAATTATCCGCTGGGAAGGCCTGTATGGTTCAAAAGGCGACCTAAAGGATGATGGATATCTACAAATTCGACAATCTCAACAGTCTCGTACATTAGGGAACGAAACAAAAACAACCCTTGTACACTACGCGCCTGATGGATCAGCCCTCTCTTCAAATTTTAAACAACGTAAAGATGGCCATCTGGTCAATAGCTATGAACACAATATTGATTTATCTATTGCCAAAGACACTCAAGATTTACTTACGGCCATTTATACGACCATGCGCTCAGACAATTTATGCAAAACTAATGAGGCCGTTTTTGATGGTAAAAAACTCTTTCGTTTTATGATCAACACGCCACAATCTAAAATTCTGGAGCCCAGCGAATACAATAGATTTGATGGCGATGTTCACCGCTGTATTCTGGATATGGCGCCGCTCAAGGGGTTCAATAATAAAAAGCACGGTTACTATGCTATTCAAGAGAAATCTAAAGCCAAAGGCAAACAGCCCTATCTTTGGATGAAACGTTTTCCAGAATATATGAATTATTCTATCCCCGTAAAAATGCAACTTAAGAGTGATTTTGGCACAGTCATTGCACATCTTAAGACAGTACGCTTCATAGCGTTAGAGAACCGTGACGACATTATCTCTGCTTTGAAGTAAATCAACGCCCAATGAACTGGGCAAACGTGTGCAAAATATGGTGAAACGATCAGGTCAATACTATCTGTTTTTGTTTACTGTGGCTCTCATCGTCACGGCCTTGACATTTTTGCATACTTCCAACTCTGCAGAAGCACAATCTCTCAAGAAAAGATCAAGTAAAGCCCAAGATCCTCTTGTTGAAATGCTATCCCCTCAAGGCACAGCACACATGCCTAAACTGGATCGCATTAGCACGGATTATATTGCGCGTTACCTTATCTCAAATGCTGAAGACAGCACTGAAGAGGATCTAGAAGAAGAGCCATTATCCAATATTGAGCAGTTCTACACACACCGCATAGATGAAGATATTAGGCTTTACGGCAAAAGCTTCTCTTTTGCACAACCTGATAATGCATCAGATTATCAGCGCTCACAGTGGCTGGACAGTCTACTTGGCAATCAACCTGTTGGGCGCGTCCAAGATGATTTTATCCTAGGCGTGGGTGACCGTTTGCGTGTCACTTTCCGTGGACAAAGAGACGACAGCGATATCTACACAATTACAGCTCAAGGGCAAATCATCATTGAAGGGTTTAACCCCATGACGGCTGCTGGCCTATCCATTGGTGAGCTTCGTCATATTCTTGAGAAACAGGTTCAGCAATCCTTGATCAATACAATGGCTTTCGTGTCTCTAGAAGAAATTCGCCAAGTCAATGTCATGGTTCTGGGTGAAGTCAAGAAACCTGGCCAATACCAGCTGAGTGCCTTCCACTCCGTATTTGATGCCTTAGAAAAAGCCCATGGGTTATTGCCTCATGCAAGTTTGAGACATATCAAACTTGTGCGTAGCCAAACGCCTCTTGTAGTTGACCTCTATGACCTCCTTCTAGAGGGAACAAGTACAGCTGATCTCTTGCTAAAAGATGGTGATCGTATTCATATCTCCCCCATTGGTGAAAGCATTGCTGTAGCCGGTGATGTTAAAAACCCAGCAATTTTTGAATTGCCCGCAAGTGATGAGCCCATTTCTGCTGCACAAGCCCTAAGTTGGGCTGGTTCAACGATGACACCCTTCTCTAACCGTTATGTCCTCTATCGCCTGAATGAAAATGGACAAGATACGATTATTGAGATTTTTAAAGAAGGCTTAGACACAACACCGATGCAGCCTGGTGACATTATCGAAGTGGCCAGCGTCAAACATAAGCGTACAGGTGGTGTGACACTATCTGGACACACAGGTGAAGAGGGTTTCCATGCACTGGCCTTAAACCCCGATGTCAAAACGCTCTTCCAAAGCGCTTCTATTCTCGGTAAAGATATTTACCCTTATTTTGCTGTGATTGAACGCATACAAAATCAATCTCTGGCCAAGAGCTATGTTGGGTTCTCGCCCCAAGCCGTTTTGAATGGCAAAGCCAATAAAAAATTGAGTGACCAAGATCATATTTATCTCTTTGCCTATGACGATATAGAAGACCTACTGGATGAAAATCACTCATCACAATCCAAAACAAAATCAAAGCATCAAGATGACCCTTTATTTGACAGTCTTTATGGCGAAAAACGTAAGGCCTATAAGAATGAGAAGGATGCATTTTATGCTGAGCTTAGTAAGACGCTTCAATTTGAAGATGATCAAATCATCTATCCAGAGGCTCTTAAAATATTTGTTAAAGCCCATGTGATCAATATTCGCGGTGCTGTACAAAAACCAGGTGAATATCCTATTTCTGGAGAATATAAGGTCAAAGATATCATTGATTTGGCGGGTGGCTTATCGCCCAAGGCAGACAAAGATCATATAGAATTGGTTTTTAATGGTAAAAACCGTGCAATCTCTCATACAACTGTCGCCCTTAAGGAAAAGAGTGATTTTACGCTCACATCTGGTGATGGCCTTCGTGTGCAGTTCAAACCTGACAATATAGATAGGCTGGCTGTCAGGATTACAGGTGAAGTGGCTCGCCCAGGTTATTATGACCTTAATAAGGGTGAAACGCTCTATAACTTGATTGAACGTGCTGGTGGTATTACTGAGTTTGCCTATCCTGAAGGGGCTATTTTCATGCGTCAGAGTGAGAAACGTCGCAAACAAAAAATCTTCCAACAAACAGCTCAACAGCTTGAACAGTCTATAGCTAATTACATCATGAGCAGAACTGAAGATGAGGAGCCTTCCGAGGAATTGCAATTTGCTCAACGCCTTGCGCAAGAATTAAAAACAACCCCTGTAGTGGGGCGTATTGTTGTCGAAGCTGACCCTGAAATATTGAAGAGAAAAACTAAGAAAACGACACCTACCCTGCTCCAAGCCGGTGATCACCTTCATATTCCACGTCGCACCAATACTGTGACTGTAACAGGTGAAGTTTTAGCGCCAGCCACGCTGTCCTTTGATATGAAGAAAGATGGGCGTGATTATATCCGTGCCGCTGGCGGAACAACACGTTTTGCTGACAAATCACGGGCCTTTATTGTGTTCCCAGATGGCAGTGCCTCACCTTTAAAAGTCGCATCTTGGAACCATTCACCTGATTACGATATACCACCAGGATCAACAATTATTGTACCACGCGATCCAAAACCATATAAATTCTTTAATATTACAAGCGGTATCACTTCGATCTTCTCACAATTGGCTATCACCTCAGTTGCTGTTGCTGAGTTGACAGATGATTAAAATGATGTCCACAATGGGCATATGAATAACCGTCCTCAATTATCGATTGTTACAATCACAAAAAATAATCATGATGGCTTAATTGCCACCTATCAGTCTCTTTGTAATCAAAGCGGTTTAGAAGATTGTGAGTGGATTATTGTTGATGGAAAATCCACAGATAAAACAACTGACGCCTTCCCTGAACTTCAACGTATTATACCCAACACAACCATTATCTCAGAACCCGATCAGGGTATTTATGATGCTATGAATAAAGGGCTTAAGATAGCCAATGGCGCTTATATTTTATGGCTCAATGCTGGCGATCAAATGGCTGATGACTCTATAGTATCTACCCTATTAGAAACGCTAAAGCACCAGCCAGATTTTATCTATGGAGATGCTTACACCGCACTCTCTGATGATGGCTTTGCACTTAAAAAAGCCAGACAACCAAAAACCAAGTTCTATGGCATGTTTGCCTATCATCAAACCATGGTTTTTAGAAAAGAACTAATTGCGAATACATTGTATGACCCAAACTATGTCGTTTCTGGGGATTATGCTTTTGTTTTAGAGTTTCTGAAGAAAGCCAATAATATCATCTATTACGATTCACCCATGATTATCTTTGAACACAACGGCATATCAGAAAGACGTGGCCTCAAAGGTCGCAATGAAAACTTTAAAGCACGACATGACATTCTCGATATGCCACTTTATCAAAATATAGGGATTTGGCTATTGAACACGATCAGCTGGACGATACGCCAGACTCTGCCAAAACTCTATAAAGCATTGCGTTATAGTTGACGCCGCTGCTTGGTAATTTCGTTATAATACCAAGCCCGAGATGCACCATAAGAAAACCCTGCATAACCATCAATAAACCCACGTTTCAAGACAATGGTGTCAACCCAGGCAACGACCGCATTAAGTGGCAGCGTGTAAAATAGATACTTAATAAACTTACGAAAGCCACGGCTATTTTCAGAGAGTTTCTGAGCACCGTGGTGCTTGAGCATCCATGCATGCCACCGCGCATACCCTTGATGTTTTTTACGCCATGCTTTTATATCACGCGCACAATCATGAACAATATGCCTCTTCAAGGTACCAATGGAGCCACGCACATGAGGTTGGTAATGGCCTTCAATCTCTCCCATATCTGGCGCTAAAATATCAGCAAAATCTGGGTAAAGAACCTCTCCTTTTTTAAAAACAATGATCTTTTTATGCCAACGCCCATGCTTAAGCTTCTTACCATTCCATATCGGCTGACCCTGAACATAGTAAGCTGAGTGACAATCCTCTTGAGGCTTAGAAACAAGCTTTTCAATCTCATTCATAAGTCCCTCGGTCATATGCTCATCGGCATCCAGAAAAATAATCCAATCATGGCGTATATCGCAGTTTTCAAGAGACCATTGGCGTTTTTTAGGGTAGCGGCCATTCCATTCAAAATTCACCACTTCAGCTCCATGTTTAAGTGATAAGGACTGTGTTTGATCTATACTTTTTGAATCAACAACAATGACTTGATCAAAGCCTTGAACAGACAGAATAGCGTCTTCAATGTGCTGCTCTTCATTCTGTGTCATGATCATGACTGTTGCAGGGATAGCGTGCTTAAGAGTCACCATATTTCCGTGTTTCAAGGATATAAATCACAATAACCGCCAGCAATCCACCCACAATTAGAGAGAGAATAAAAACTGGAATAACAGGTGGCCAATTCGGGATTGAATGAGCGTGAGACGCTTCAATCTGATCCGCTGCAAATGGAAGATCAACGGATATCATCATTTGTGTTTGCTCTTGAGACGCCAGAAGATTTGTCAAAGCACGTCTATGCTCAACCAATCGCACACGCTGTAAAGCTTGATCAATATAAGCAATCTCTGCTTCTGTCCGTTGCTTGGCCTGATCACGTAAATAATCATCTGTGGCTTGATACACAGCATTCAATAATTGTATGCCAAAAACTCGATCTGGATGGCGGTAAACCACTCTACGCATCGCTGAGGTGCCGACGGGCTCTATGCGCATAGATTGGCTCAAGTGATCAGAAAGGCTAACTGCATTGGGCGGCTCCCATGTATCTCCACCTCGACCGAGCCAGTTTAAAAACCGGACAAGTCTTTGTGATAAAGATTGTGGTGGCTGCCAATTATTACGCCTTTCATTCCACTGATCTGGAAAAACACGTTTGAGCAAATCAATATTGACTTGTTTAATCAAACGCTCAGATATCTCTTTTGATGTCATCAATTCAATAAACCTAGAAAAGTCAGAGAGTGATTCATCTTTATCCATCTCAATAGGTGCATGACGAATAAGCTGCTCATCTGGGGACTGCAGGGTTAAACGTGCACCACGACCGGCCACACCATCACTGGCTGTTGGCCCAATAATCATTTCAATCGTATAGGCACGTGTTGAAAATTGTAGAAACACAACAGCCAAGACAAAACACAATGCCGTTATACCTATAAAGAGCAACCAGCGGCGTAGTATCATTGCAAAAACATCAGAATAGCTTGGAATATAAGTTTGATCTGTCATTCTATACTCACGCTAGCATAAATTATTGTTACAATACAACGCGTTGTAGAATCTTTTTCCACTCATTAAGAGCTGCATCTCTATCCCATTGGCTTGAAAGTTTGATGGCTTGCTTTGAAAGTGCACTTGCCTTTTCTTCGCGTGTTTTTTGATAGGCCTCCATTGTATCAAGAGCCGTCTTTAACCAATCTGATTGTGATGGATCAAAAGCATAGCCACCACCCTGCTCATAAAGCCAAGACCCAACTTGTGAATGAGCATTTCCAAAATATAAGACGGGACAGCCTAAGGCTAACGCTTGATTACATTTACTGGGAACTGACAAACCACTCGCTTCAGATTGAAGTGCAGCGGTAGTAAAGTCACTCTCAGCCAATCGCTCCAGATAGTCTTTCTCACTGAGCCAGCCTTCAACATTAACGGATCGAAAGCCTTTTAAATCATTAGCTGCACGGCCTCCACCTGAAATTTTAAACTGCACAGGAAAATTATTTTTCTCACAATGCATGACGAAAGCCTTAATCGCATCCACATCATGGATAAGACCAAGCGTACCTGTATAGCTTATGGTGATATGATCGTTTAAGGCACGCTTATGCTTCTTTTCAATCAATGGCCAGTTATAGATCATATCTGTTTTATGTGATTCATAAACTTTCTGCATATCTTGCCCAATCACAACAATGGCGGAACAGCCCTTTATTATTTTGTGATGAAGCCCTTTAAGTTGTGAAAGGAAAGCTGGTCCTGTGACTTTAAAAAGTTCGGGATATACATCATGTGACCAGTATATGACTGGTACACTCTTAACTTTAGCGATTGCAAGAACACCCCAAACCAAACATGGCGGATCAGTTGCAACAATATAAGCCTCTGTTTGGCGTGTAAGCGCGTGATAGAGTGTGAGAACAATTAGCCCTACATAAACAAACGGATACATCCAAAAAGACAATTGTCCAACACCAAAGCCAAGACTGCATATATCCTTGCCTGAATGACAGCCTGCTGTGATGACATCCACATTGAAACCTCTTTCTTCTAACCCTTGTTTGAGATCAGCCACATAAAAACCACTCGCGCCATGATGCGGCGGGTAAACACGATTAATCAAAGTCACTTTAGTCATGATGGCGCCCTCCCAACCCTAAAATAACAGACACTATTAAACCAAAACCAAGCATTTTAAAGGTTGGATAGAGCGTGATCCCAAGGAAAAATGATGGAAAAAGAGCCAAGGCCAGATGTGTTTTTGTCCAAAACAATCTCCACATGGCACTGCACAGCATAAAAATATAACGCCCAATAATAAACAATCCAATGAGGCCAGCCTTAAACAGAACATAGCTAAAGAGTGTATGCGTATAGCGCACCCAAACAAATCCAGCAGCTGGAGAATAGAATTTAGCACCCCAGCCATTTCCCCAAATCACAGTCAATGGTGACTGGGCAATATGATCCCAAACAGAACGCAGCTCATAGAGTCGAGAGTTATCAAAAACCTTCAGTGTTTTAGACCACATCATAGAGACTGTACCCAGCAAAACCTGATGTGTCAGCACAAGAGCAATGACAGTCACAAATAAAAGGCCGTAAGCATAAGCTGGGCGATACCGTGCCTGATGCAAGACATAAGCCGCCACAGAAAGAAAGACCAAAGCAAATGTTGCACGCTGAAGTGTCGCAGCTAAAGCGGCAACAATCATAATACCACCGAATGCATAGATCGCTCTAGCAATCAGGCCTTTGGTTATAAAAAACTGTGGGCGCTCAATCTGTAATGCTTTGAGGAAACAATAGATACAAGCGAATGGCACCAAGGGTGAGCTTGTCAAATAGAGGAGATTATCTCCAGCCTGCTGCTCACCAATCAAATGCAACGGCATATTGACAATCAGAAAGAAGCGCAAACACATGATCACACCGGCAAATGCCATCCAAAAACAGATTGTCTCAGCCCAATACTCTCTTTGGTCAGGCGTGTTACACCGCGGCAAGATAAAGAACGGCAGTGTGAAATAAATATAGGGAAGTACATCACGCCATATATCGTTGGTAGTATGTGCATGATATAGCGCCATGAACAAAGGCACAGACAAACCATAGACCAATGCAATAAATAAAGGCTCTTTGGGTTGATGATGCAGTGTGTACAAAAGACGTGACATTTGTGTTGATAGGATTAACAACACGGCAATCAAAGCTTCAACCCAAGTTAAAACATCTGGTGTTGGTGAAGATAAGACACCATAAAATATAATGGCGAGAATGAGAAAACGTATTTTATGAGTTTGTAGCTGATCTGACATAGGCCATTTTACTATAAAACGCCTATAGCACTCTGCCTAGTCTTTTAACGTGGGCCATGATCGAGAAAAAATTCAGCCGTGGTGGGCGCATTATAAGCGTAGAGCATCTCTCCAATGTCTTTGGCACCAATACCTTCAGGGATATAACGTTCAAGTTTTGCATCTGTTAGGACAGATGCACCAGGGCGGTATTTCATCAACAATTCAATACTGGCAATAAGATAAAGTGCAAACATTTGTATTGTCTTCTTTGATACATTTGCAGATATATCACTTATCTTTGGCATTTTTTTACCTTGATAGCCTTCGTAGATTTGAATATTCATACCTTCTTCCATCAAATGCGTGATGATTTCATAAAACTGCCAGATAATTTTGGCCGTCTTTAGCAGCTTTTCATTGTCTTGAGACATAGGCCACCCAATATATTATATGTAAATATATTGGGTGGCCTATATTGCAAGAGGTTTTAATGACTTCACGAAAAAACCCGGCAGAATATCTACCGGGTTTTCTCACCAAAAGAGGTCGCTTAGGAGTTAGACATAGGCGACCTTAAAAATCATCATCCAACACAGCTTCAGATTGATAATCTGTCACACGTGTCTCAAAGAAGTTCTTTTGCTTCTTGATGTCAATCTTCTCTGCCATCCATGGGAATGGATTTTTGTCTTTCTCATAACGGAATTTCATACCCAAGCCTTCAAGGCGTCGATTAGCAATAAACTGCATGTAATCAACAAACATATCCGCTGATAAACCAAGGATACCGCGTGGTAGAACATCTTTTGCGTAAGCAATCTCAAGTTCAACAGCTTCCTTCATTAGTTCAGTTAACTCAGCTTCCATTGTATCATCCCACACATCAGGATACTGCTTCTTGATGGTGTTGATCACATTTGTACCAAACTGGATGTGTAATGTCTCGTCACGCAACGTGTATTGAATTTGCTCAGCAATGCCTGGAATTTTATTGGACATGGAAAGCAACATAGCAAAACCAGAATAGAAGAATGTCCCTTCACAAATGATCCAGTAAATAAATGCATCACGCAGAAGTTGCTTTTTGCCTTCTATGGTTGCTGTTGTAAAGCCTTGCTCATTAATACTGCCTGTTGTGCGCATAAGATAACCATCTTTAGCTTTAATCGCAGGAATTGTTTCGTAAGCTTCGTAGACTTCTTTAATATCAAGATCCAAAGCATCACAGATATAAACAATTGTGTGATTGTGCAAGCACTCTTCATACATCTGACGTGCCATATATTGACGACACTCAGGATCTGTAATCCACTTTGCCAAAACCATGAGATTGTTAGAAACCAAGCTCTCTGAGCCTGCAAAGAAGCCAAGACAACGCTTAATAACCAAACG
>CAXRKA010000150.1:0-2937 GCA_964231155.1 Alphaproteobacteria bacterium
ACGAGCCGCTGGCTTTTGTAATGAAGTGAAACGCCGTATTTTGATTGGTACTTATGTTCTTTCAGCGGGTTATTATGATGCTTATTACCTGAAGGCACAACGTGTGCGTACCTTGATTGCTCAAGATTTCCAAAAGGCCTATGAGAAGGTGGATGCTATCTTGACACCAACCGCGCCATCATCAGCCTTTGTGATTGGTGAGAATGAAGATGACCCAGTGAAGATGTATTTTAATGATGTCTTTACTGTGCCGGCATCTTTGGCTGGTTTGCCAGGCATGTCTATTCCAACAGGCTTGGATCAAAATGGCTTGCCACTGGGCTTGCAAATCTTGGGACAACCATTTAAAGAATCAGACATGCTGGATATTGGTTTTGCTCTTGAGCAAGCTGCACAATTTGATGCATTACCACTCCTTAAAACACAAAAGGTTGCCTAGATGAGATTTTTGGATCGTATTGATAACGATATCAAAACTAAAGATTGGAAGGCGTTTTACCTTTCCAACAAGGGGCGCGTATGTCGTTACGAATATAATATCTATCTTATTTTCCCGATGATTATCATCAATCAAATCTTGATGCTCATGGAGCAGGTCTTTGTCAATTCCATCCAAGGTCTTGTGATCCACGGCATTATTGCACTGGTGGTGACATTACTGACATTGTGGCCAATGATCGTTGTGACCAACAAGCGTTTACATGATCGTGGTGCATCAGGTTGGCGACAGGTTGCTTATTTTGCAGTGATCATGGTTGGTGCTGTTATGGTGGGATTGAGCATGCAGGTCAATCCTCAAACATTGTCTAAAACCATTGCAGAGCCTGTCATGTACTACATGGGCCTTGCGCTTGCGATTATGCCGATCTGTATCTTTATTATTGATATTATGGCGTTGCCAGGCTCTGAGAAACCCAATCAATGGGGGGAAAGCCCATTAAAAGATCACATTGAAGCCCAGAAGAATCAAATCAAAGAAAATTTACGACAAGCAAAAGAGAATGAATAAAAAGTGAGAGATCATTATGACGGATACAACAGCAACAAAAATTATCAAAGGTGAGACAGGCGATTGGGAAATGGTGATCGGTCTTGAGGTTCATGCTCAAGTCATCTCAAATTCCAAGCTTTTTTCTGGTGCATCAACTGAGTTTGGTTCTGCACAGAATGATAACGTTTCCTTGGTTGATGCGGCTATGCCAGGCATGCTCCCGGTGATCAATGAGTATTGTATTGAACAAGCTGTGCGTACAGGTTTGGGCCTGAATGCTAAAATTGAGAAATACTCTGTGTTTGAGCGCAAAAACTATTTCTATCCAGATCTACCTCAAGGTTATCAGATTTCACAATATCTCCATCCTATTGTCTCAGAAGGAGATCTTGAGATCACATTGCCTGATGGTTCTACAAAGACCATTGGTATTGAACGTCTCCATCTTGAGCAAGATGCTGGGAAGTCGCTGCATGACCAGCACCCACAAAAAACCTTTGTGGACTTGAACCGTTCAGGTGTGGCTTTGATGGAAATCGTATCTAAGCCAGATTTATCCTCTGGTGATGAGGTGTCAGCTTACATTAAAAAGCTCCGCTCTATCTTGCAGTACTTAGGCACGTGTGATGGAAACATGGACAAAGGAAATATGCGCTGTGATGTGAACCTTTCCGTTCGCAAAGTTGGTGCAACAGAATTTGGTACACGTACAGAAACAAAGAATGTGAACTCTATTCGTAACATTATGGCCGCGATTGAATATGAATCACGTCGCCAAGTTGAATTGATCGAAAGCGGTGGAGCAGTCAATCAGGAGACACGTCTTTGGGATCCGGATCAAAACGTGACACGTTCCATGCGCTCAAAAGAAGAGGCGCATGATTACCGCTACTTCCCAGATCCAGATCTACTGCCGGTCACAATTACCGATGCGTTTATCGATGATATTCGTCAGAACCTTCCAGAGCTGCCGGATCAAAAGAAGCAGCGCTTCACATCTGATTATGATCTGAGCGATTATGATGCTGATGTTCTCATCACAGAAAAAGCATTGGCAGATTTCTATGAGACAGTGGTAACGGGTGAGACCGGTAACAAGAAACGTGATCCTAAAAAGGCCGCCAACTGGGTGATGACGGAGCTGTTGGGTGTTCTCAACAAAGAAGGCAAAGATATCACAGAAAGCCCAGTTAGCGCTGCACATCTTGGTCAGCTCTTGGATTTGATGGATGATGGTACGATTTCTGGCCGTATTGCTAAGGATGTTTTTGGCTTTATGGTGGAAACAGGCCAAGATCCAGAAACTATTGTTGAAGAAAAAGGATTGAAACAGGTCACGGATACAGGCGCTATTGAAGCAATTGTTGATCAAGTGATTGCTGCCAATCCAGATCAAGTGGCACAATACAAAGCGGGTAAAGATAAGCTGATTGGTTTCTTTGTTGGACAAGTGATGAAAGAGTCCAAAGGAAAGGCGAACCCCGGTGCTGTGAATACAATTTTGAAAGAAAAACTGTCATAAGTTAAGGTTGTTTTATGACATATCGTACTCTACGTGTATTAGGCGATAGCAATACCCAAGGATATTGGGATGAAGAGGCTTATGGCTGGTTCGGCCGTTTGAAATCCAAGGTATTGACAGATTTTCCTTATCAATATGGGTTTCATAATTGTGCTCATGCTGGTGATACAATCATAGACGTTTATCATCGCTATTTCTCTGAAGCCATGCAGAGGGGTGGCCACTATCTTATTATATCTTGTGGAACAAACGACCTTCTAAGACGAGGAGATCAAGATAATAACACTGCACTTTCTAGCGAGCTTAGTTATGAGACTTGGAATAATATTTTATGTCAGGCCAAGAAAGATTTCCCAAATCTCTTTGTGCTAGGCGTGGGAGGGGCTCTTGAAGATTGTCTACCTTTTAACGGAGGTACACCTTC
>CAXRKA010000151.1:0-5728 GCA_964231155.1 Alphaproteobacteria bacterium
TAAGAAATAGTGTAAAATGAACCTATTGATAAATTATGAGTATGCCGCATATGAGTCGCACAGCCCTACCTTATGATAGTATTCAGCCGATCTGGCAACCTGAAAAAGCTTTTGCTGAACGCTCTCATCTTGATCGCTTTATTGGCTATGTTGACGAACAACTTCCTATCGCATTGTCTGACTATGAAAGCTTTCATGAATGGTCTTGTCACAATCCTGGTGCGTTTTATTCAAAACTCTGGGATTTTTGGGGTGTTGTTGGTGAAAAAGGGCGCCGCATATTTGTTGAGGGCCAAACTTTATGGGACACAAAGTTTTTGCCAGACGCTCAAGTCAACTACGCAGAGAATATTTTAGCTGCCCTTGAACGCCGCGATGTTATTATTGATACAGATCAAAACGGCCAACAAACAGCTTATAGCGTCAAAGATATTCAACACTTGGTCTCTCGCCTTCAACAAGCGCTAAAAGCCAAAGGGATTAAAAAACACTCTATTGTCAGCTATTGTGGCCTCGCCAATTGTACAAGCCTTGCTCTTTTTCTAGCGACAGCCAGCTTAGGCGCTATTTTTAGTTTTATTAGAAGCACAGAGCATAATGAAACAAAGCTCAAAAAATTAAAATCAATTGATCCCGATATTATCTTTGTATCAACAGTCACAATCACTGAAACAGCAGAGAACTCACTTTTTCCTGGCTTCTCTCACTTTGATCACTTAACGTCCAATGACGTTGTTCTGATCCAAAATGATAATGACAGAGAACAATTTATGCGTTTCAAATCAGCGCTTTCAGATAAAGCTGTTACAGGTTTTGATGATTTTATTATGCCCTATCATGATAGGCCCATCACATTCTATGATAGCGCCTTTGATCACCCACTCTATTTAACCTATACGCACAACGAAGAACACGCATCTATCCATTCTCACGGTGCAACACTCCTTGAGCAGATTAAAGAGCATTACTTACATAACAATCTTAAGAGCCGCGATAATCTTTTCACCTTTTCCACCACAGACACGTCATGGTTTTGGTCACTGGGGGCTTTACTCGCCGGTGTCCGTTTTATCACTTATGATGGTCCGCCCTTCCCAGACAACCAACATATGATCTTTGACCTTATTGATGGATTTGATGCAACAACAGCCTATCTCCCCACAGATTATGTCTCAACTCTACATCAAGAAAACTATGAACCTCAAACAACACATAAGCTGATTAATCTGAAGGCCTTATTTGCCATTGGTGAAAACACATTATCAGAAAATGATCATGGTTTTATCCACACACATATTAAGCAAGAACTATGGAGCACCTCTATAATACTTTCTCCAGATTTAGGCTCAGCTTGGCATACAGCCAACCCTCTTTTGGTAAGTTATGCAGGCGTTCATCAAGGCTCAGGGTTATGCCTAGATATAGCCAAAAAAGATGATAATGATCAAATGCTCTGTTTAACTCCACCCATTAAAGCGCCATTGCGCTTCTGGAATGATCCCAAAAACAAAGTGTACAAAGAAAAAATTGATAATGATCAGTTTTTTATTCTAGAGAACTAGAAATTACGCTCTTCCCCAATTCCCATGAGATATAAATCTTGATGGGCATCTGTGAAATGCTTTCTCACAACATCATGATCTATCTTGATGGGATCGAATGTATCAAAATGCATACCTATAACATTGTGTGTGCCCACAAAATTAGCGGCACGCGATGCATCTTTATAATCCATTGTAAAATTATCACCGAGACAGAGGAAGGCTAGATCAACATCATAATGTTCACCAATCAATTTCATATCATACGTTAATGCCGTATCACCTGAGTAGTAGAATACGCCCTCATCATGAATGACCACAAAACCACCAGGTTGTCCACCATATGACCCATCAGGCAAACTTGATGTGTGCACTGCATTCACGTAAACAACACGTCCAAAGGGTAGATTCACACCTCCACCATGGTTGAGCGGATGCAGATTTTCTAATCCCTGCTGACCAAACCATTGAATGATCTCAAAATTAGAAATCACCTGAGCACCAGAACGCTTAGCTATATCAACAACATCTAATACATGATCTTGATGTCCATGCGTCACTAAAATATAGTCAGGATTGATATCTTCAATATTGATATGGCTGGCTGCTTCATTGCCTGAAATAAAGGGATCAAAGAGAACTTTATGTTGTCCAAGCTCTACTAGAAATGTTGCGTGTCCATAGTAAGTGACTTTCATCTTGATACCTTTCTTATCGAAGCTCCACTATTAAAAATAGAGTGTCTATTTAAAATTCAAGGAGTTAGCCAGCAGCCTTAACTTTATCTTTTTCAGCCTTCGGCTTGTTCTGTGCTTTTTTCGTTTGTGCTGGAACACGACATGTAATACGTGTTCCTTGACCTATCGCTGACTCAAGTTCTACATGACCACCATGCAATTCAATGACCTTTTTCACCAAGGTTAAGCCCAAACCAGCACCATCATTCTTCTTACGCACCTGAACAAACGGCGTAAAGATCTTCTCTTGATCCTTCTTAGACACACCAATACCTGTATCTCTAACCACAAAATCAACATAACCTGGATAGCGGACAATCTTCAAAGTGATCTTACCCTTGCTTGGAGTAAACTTGATAGCATTGCTGATGACATTGAGAAGAGCTTGTTTCAATCGACGCTGATCGGCTTTAATGCGGCCTGCTGTCTTCGGACACTCCAGCTTGAGCTCAATATCATGCTGCCCGGCCCACTCTTTAGTAAGATCATAGACAGATTTAACCATCTGATAGACATCAAAATCTTCAAGGTTAAGATCAAGATAACCCGCTTCAATGGTCGATAAGTCAAGAATGTCATTGATAAGGCCAATGAGTTTATCCCCCGCATCAATCATACCTTTAGTGTATTCACGTTGACGTTCATTGATTTCACCGAAGTATTCTTTATCCAGTACTTCTGCAAAACCCATCATGGCATTGAGCGGTGTTCTGAGCTGGTAAGAAACATTGGCCAAGAAATCAAGTTTGAGGCGTTCAGCCTCTTCCAATGCAGCATTTTTCTCAAGTAAAGCTTTCTCAACAAGCAACGTATCCGTGACATCTAAGAAACGTGTCAGCATCCCGCCATCAGGCAACGGCACAGTGACGTATTCCAGAACCCTATCGTCATCCAGGAACAATCGTCCAATCCGCTCTTCACGCATAAGACCCGCATTGAGCAAGGTTTTTGCTGTCTCTTCCCACTGTTCTAAATCAAAGAAGGTTTCAAGCTTTGGAATAATCTCTGTGATGTGTGGATTACCGTCAAGCTCTTCATCTTTTAAATCCCACATGTTGGCATAAACAGGATTATAGAGCTGCAAGCGCCCATCCGTCCCAAACACCACCAAACCTTCGGCTAAGTTGGCCAATGTTTCCTGCTGTACCGCGATCAACGTATTGTAATTTGACTCTAGTTCTAAACGGCTTGTTACATCCTCAAACGTCATGAACAAACCACCCATTAGGTGTGGAACAATGACTTGCCTGATTGCCGTTCCATCTGGCAAATGCATCATTTCTTCACGTTGTTCAATAAGCTCAGTGAACAAATCAAGCCATTCACGCTTATACTCTTTAAAGTTAGCCTGTTCTGGCAAGCGGCGCTTTTGGCGCATAGATTCAATCAGATCATTCATTTTGGGCTTTTTATTAAGCCAGGCATCTTCCAAATGGAAAAGGCGCGCAAAAGAGTCATTATAAAATGTGAGTAACTTATCTGGACTAAAAATAACGACACCGGTTGTCAGGGATTTCATGAGCTCTGAGGTCGAAGACTTAAAACGCTCCAATTCCTCAGACATATCTTCTATTGAGGACACATCCCAGGCATAGCCCAATGTCACATCTCTTTCCGGATAAGGAACCTCTGTTATATTCAATAGATGCCGCTCTCCATCAACAATAGAGTGATATTTTTCAGAAGCCGGTTTTCCAATGGTAAAAGCACGATTGGCCAATCCACGCGCTAAATTGGCTTTATCTGTAATGATCTCTGGCTTCTTTGCCAATATATCCGCCTCTTTAACGCCAGTTGCTTTCCTAAACGCTTTATTGCCCCATATAACATTCTTATCCTGGTTACGTGACCAAATGGGAAAATCAAAAGCATCTAGAGCTGTCTTATCAAAGCTCTGCTCAACTCTTTGGTCTTCTTCTGGCTCCTCTTCTTCTGGAGCACTGTCTTTCTCGATCCATAAAATAATCAGCTCTTCATCAGAGATATCCAATTGTTGATCCGAAACTGAAAGATAATGGTGATCTCTATTATTCAAAACATCGGCTTTAAGGTGCAATGAATGTTCTCCATCATTGAGCGTAAAGTCCATGTCGAAGGCTTTGTTCTCTTTACGTAGCTGATTGAGATGATTTTGAAAAACGGGGCGCTCTTTTAATGTGAGGCAATCTACAAACTCACCAATTTCTTCAAAAGAAGACGATATACCAAGCCATGAATTGATGTTTTCAGACATAGCCATGACTTGGGTGTCAGCAATCACAATAAAGCCAACTGGACCTTTATCATAAAGCGTCGATAGGAGAGCTGTGCGCTGTTTGAGTTGGTTGAGTGTTCGACCATGCGGTAAACAATAGTCATAAAACCAATCCATCGCACGGCGAAGAAATGTTTGCCTCTGTGCGTCCCTATTGTGATCTTTTATATGTATTGTTTTATCGACCATAAGTCTCTGTATAAAGTAAAGGATCGTTATCCTTCTCAATATGGAGAGAATCAGTCAATTTTTCTTTAATTTATGCGTTGTCTAAGGCTGATGCAGGGATACCATATCCAGAATAATGTTTTTCAAGCAGCTCAAAGTTTTGCAACTTTGCATCTTGCTTTTGCATCCAAACCATAAAATTAGGTGGGACACCAAAACTTTGATGGCGTTTGATATCAATTAGATATTGCAAAGCAATTATATATTTATTCTGAATAAAATCATTTCTGTGTATAGACGTGTTGTGCTTTAAGTCTTTGATTTTCACATCAACGCTATCTTTGTTCTGTGCACAGCGTTTGACAAAATCAAAGTAAAGTTCGCCATCTCTTTTGGTCACACCATCAACACCATTAACGATACGTTCTGAAAATCCTGCACGTCTTAAATCATCGAACGTCCATTCACTATCTTCAATCACATCATGGAGAATACCAATAATCATTTTGGTTTCAGAATTTGTATCCTGAAAAGCAACACTGGTCACATGATGCATGTAATCGACATTTGATTTATCAGTTTCTTGACCTAAAGCGTTGGACGCAATAAGGATGGCTAGACTGAGGTCGCCAAAATATCCCCCGCCAGCTCTTATTTCCGTTACTTTTTCAATGATTTCGTCAACAGTAAATAATGGCATGGGGTTGTTCTCCTTATATGTGTTTAGTAGCGATAGTCATCACCCTTGAATGGACCTTGTTCTTCAACACCAATATACTCGGCCTGATCAGATGAAAGCTTCGTCAGCTTTGCACCCAGCTTATCCAAGTGCAGTGCAGCTACTTTTTCATCTAAGTGTTTTGGAAGAACATAAACTTGCCCACGCTCATAATTATCTGTGTTTTTCCACAGCTCAATTTGTGCCAAGGTTTGGTTTGTGAATGATGCTGACATAACAAAGCTTGGATGACCTGTTGCACAACCAAGGTTCACAAGGCGCCCTTCAGCAAGCATAATAATGCGCTTAC
>CAXRKA010000152.1:0-7099 GCA_964231155.1 Alphaproteobacteria bacterium
GCAAAAGGAAATTGGCACCGACAATCAGCCCGAACAAAACCTGGGAAGGTTTAATAGGTGGCGCAATTGCAACAACTGTTTTGGCTCTGGCTTTTTATTTGATAACAGGTCTATCACAGCATATAGCCTGGTGGGCGCTTCTTTTATCAGCGCCTGTATTTACTGTTGTTTCACAAATAGGCGATTTGCTTATTTCATTCCTGAAACGTCGTGTTGATCTCAAAGACACGGGAAAACTAATCCCTGGCCATGGCGGCTTGTTAGATCGTATCGACGGCCTGTTGCTTGCGTTGCCCGTGTTTTATATTTGGTTTTATCTTGCGGTGTAAGCTTGCACCATCTTTCATATCATCGTAGACTGTCGTCACATTATAATTTCTAGAAAGACCCCAATACCATGATCGATTTTGTTTCCGCAGCACCAGCTTATATCATTCCTTTTTTGGTGGTTTTGAGTGTATTGGTTTTTGTTCACGAACTAGGGCACTACCTGGTTGCACGCTGGAATGGTGTCAAGGTTGAGGTTTTTTCTATTGGTTTTGGCCGTGAGATCTTTGGCTTTGATGATAAGGCGGGAACACGTTGGAAGTTTTCACTTATCCCGTTGGGGGGATATGTTCAAATGTTTGGCGATGCTGATCCAGCGAGTAGCTCAGAGGATAAGGCCGCATTTGAAAAACTCACAAAGAAAGAAAAAGATCAAACATTCTATTATAAGAAAGTATGGCAGCGCGCAGCCATTGTGTTTGCTGGCCCAGCGATCAACTTTATTTTTGCTATAGTGATTTTAATGGGGATGTATTGGGCGCATGGCCAGGGCGTGACACCGGCACTGATTGGTGGCGTTGTCGAGGGCAGCGTTGCAGAAAAAGCTGGGATTGAAATTGATGACCGTATCCTCACTGTAAATGGCCAAAAGATTTCACGCTTCCAAGAGCTTCAGCGCTTAGTGAGCGTCAATCTTGGAAAAATCATGGCATTAGAAATTGAACGTGGTGATCAAATCGTCACTTTAGAACTAGCACCTGAAGTTGTCAGGCAAGAAGATAACTTTGGTTTTAGTCATTCTACGGGTCGTTTAGGTGTTGTGTCATTGCCGAAGACGGAGCTGATGGAACACAATGCTTGGACAGCGTTTGTTTCGGCCAACCAAGAAACTTGGTCGATCAGTGTAGCGACACTGAGAGCTGTGGGGCAGATGATTATTGGTACACGTTCAACCGAAGAGTTGGGTGGTGTTATTCGTATTGGTGCTTATGCCAAAGAATTTTCAGAAGCGGGTTGGATCTCTTTATTGACGTTCACAGCTATCATTTCTATCAATTTGGGATTAATTAACTTATTTCCCATACCTTTATTGGACGGGGGACATCTGTTCTTCTTTGCCTGGGAGGCCGTTTTCGGTAAACCAATGCATGCCAAAGCCAGAGATATTGGTATTCGTATTGGCTATGCGTCTCTCATTGGTATTATGGTCTACGCAACGTTGAATGATCTTATTCAGCTGAATGTCTTTGAATATTTGTCGGGTTTGTTATCGTGAAGCTTAAATGTTCAGTCTTTAAAACTCTTCGTTCTGCCTCATGTCTTGCATGTGTCGGGGCGCTAGCGTCTGTTTTATCTGGACCGGTCACAATAGGATCATTGAATTTTGCACAGCCTGCTTTTGCTCAAGCTGGAAAAACTGTTGAAGCCATTGATGTTGTTGGATTACGACGCATTGAGAAATCTACTGTCTTATCATATTTAACCATTCAAGAGGGCGATGTTATACAGCCACTTGATGTCAACAACTCCCTTAAAGCCATCTATGCGACGGGCTTTTTTGCTGATGTTGCTTTCGATGTTCAAGGCAACACGCTGATTGTTTCTGTAAAAGAAAACCCGATCGTCAACATTGTTGCTTTTGAGGGCAATGATAAGATTGATGACGAGGCACTCGAAAGTGAAATACGCTTACGTTCACGTGTTGTCTATACACGCTCAAAGGTCAAGGCTGATGTTGATCGTATATTACAAGTTTATAGACGTTCAGGTCGTTTCTCAGTGACTGTGGAGCCTAAGATTATTCTTCTCGATCAAAACCGTCTTAATGTTGTTTTTGAAATCGATGAGGGGCCAGAAACATCGATTAGAGCTGTGAACTTTATTGGTAATAAGCATTTTACGGATAAGGCTTTGCGTTCAGAAATCCTAACACGTGAGTCACGTTGGTACCGTTTTTTATCGGCAACCGACACTTATGATGAAGACCGTATTGCTTTTGATGAAGAACTTTTACGTCGCTTTTATCTATCACAAGGTTATGCAGAATTTAAAGTTGAGTCAGCAATTTCTGAACTGACACCAGACCGCAAAGATTTCTTTGTTACGTTCACCGTCTTTGAAGGTGAGCGTTATAAGTTCGGTAATGTTGTTTTTGAAAATAACCTCGAAGACTTAGATATTTCTGAATTCAAAAAGATCACAGATGATTTATCTGGTGACTGGTACGACGCCGATGAAGTTGAAGATATTTCTCTTGAGCTGACAGAGAAAGCTGGAAACCTTCAGTATGGCTTTGTTGATATTCGCCCGAACATTGAATTGAATCGTGAAGAAAAGGTCGTTGATTTGACCTATGTCATTAATGAAAGTCCACGTATATTTGTGGAGCGTGTTGATATCTTTGGGAATGTTCGAACACTTGACCGCGTTATACGCCGTGAGATTATTCTTGCAGAGGGCGATCCTTACAATTTGACCAAGGCTAAAAAATCAGAACAGCGCATAAGAGATTTGAATTTCTTCCAGAATGTTAGTTTTGAAACAAAACGCGGTAGCCGTCCAGATCTGGCCATTATTGAAGTTGAAGTGGAAGAAAAATCAACAGGTGAACTATCCATTGGGGCGGGTTTCTCGACATTGGATGGTCCGTTGGCTGATTTTCGTATTCGTGAGAGTAACTTCCTTGGGAAGGGGCAGAATCTTCAGTTTGCATCAACCATTGCAGGGAATTCACAGCAGTTTGATATTAGCTTCACTGAGCCATATTTTATGGATCGCGAGTTGGCTCTAGGTTTTGATGTCTTCCATATTACACGTGACTTCCAGGAAGAAAGTTCTTTTGACCAAGAGCGTTCTGGTGGTGCATTACGTGCCGTTTATCCATTAGCTAAAGATCTGACACATGGTGTTCAGTATAGTTTGGAAGACAATGAGATTACAGATGTTGAAGCAGATGCCTCTCGCTTTATTCGAGAGCAAGAAGGGACACGTCTAACATCAGAGATCAGCCACAAGCTGACCTTAGATAAAAGGAACAGTAAAATTGACCCAACAGAAGGTTATATATTGTCATGGTCAAATGGTCTTGCTGGTCTTGGTGGTGATGCTGAATATTTATCAACACGTGCTTATGCGAGCACGCATCATCCATTCTTTGATAATAAAGTTGTTTTCTCTCTACAATCTGAATTTGGCTATATCTTTGGTTTGAATGGCGAAGATATCTTTATCACAGATCGTTACTTTATCGGTGGTCAAACACTGCGTGGTTTTGACCGTTCCGGTATTGGCCCAAGAGATATCACAACAGGTGATGCTTTAGGTGGTAATCGTTTTATTCGTGGTAGCGCCGAAGTGGCTTTCCCCATTGGTCTTCCAGATGAATTGGGTGTAAAAGGTATACTCTTTACCGATGTCGGTACATTGGGTGATATTGATGAAAGTGATCCTGATATTGCTGATGAGGAAAGCTTGCGTATTGCTTCTGGTTTTGGTATATCTTGGCAGTCGCCATTCGGCCCAATCAAAGCCTATGTTGGTATACCCCTTATGAAGGAAGACTATGATGAAGAGAGAATTTTCCAATTTAATTTCGGCACGAGCTTCTAAGCTTGCACTATCATTAACTGTTCTAGCAATCATAGGCCTTACAGCGCCGTTTGCTATGGCTGAAGATAAAGGACAGATGGTTGCTGTTTTGAATATGCAGTCCATTATGCAAGAGTCTGATGTTGCAGAGTCCATTAGAGATCAAATCGATAAGAAGAGACAGAAATACCAAAAAGAAATCGAGAAACTCGAAGAGAATTTAAAGTCTTCAGAGCAAGAGCTCGTTAAGCAAAAAAGTGTTTTATCTGAAGAAGCGTTTACAGAAAAAAGAAAGACGTTTGAAAAAGATATTATTGAAGCGCAAAGAGATATTCAGCAAAAGCGTATGGCTTTAGAGCGTGCTTTTGGTGAAGCTATGGCTAAACTACGCGGTGAACTTGTTAAGGTTGTAGCTGAAGTGGCTGAGAGCCGTGGTATTGATGTTGTTTTATCACGTCAATCTGTTGTTATTGCTGATGCGGATCTTGATATTACAGAAGATGCAT
Organism: Alphaproteobacteria bacterium; assembly: GCA_964231155.1. Taxonomy (GTDB): domain Bacteria; phylum Pseudomonadota; class Alphaproteobacteria; order Micavibrionales; family SZUA-601; genus CAXRKA01. The sequence continues at coordinate 4,362 of CAXRKA010000152.1, forward strand.
TGAAGGCATTGAATAAGAAGGTCAAGAAAATCAAAGTCACAATTGACGAATAGACGACAATAGAAGGAAGGGTAGATCATGGTTGATCATCGCTTTTTTGTAAAACCTGAACCACTTTCAATTAATGATATATTGTCTTCTGTGCAGGGCTTGTCTCTGGCCAAAGGTGATGATTCAATAAAAATTCATGATGTTGCGCCATTGCATGAAGCAGACGATACTCAGGTTAGCTTCTTTGATAATAAGAAATATCTAGATGCCTATAAGGCATCAAATGCTGGTGCGATCATTGTTTCTCAAGCTTATGTTGACACTGCGCCAGAGGGCGCTGTCATCCTTGTCTCTGCTTCTCCTTATGCTGATTATGCCCGTGTTGCACAGATGTTTTATCCTGAACCCAGCTGGAACCGTTCCTATATAGCTGAGAATGCCTATATTCATAAATCAGCAAAGATAGGGGCACAGTGCATCATTGATCATAATGTCTATGTTGGTAAAAATGTAGAGATTGGTGATGGGACGTGGATAAAACCCAATACAGTGATTGGTCCAGGTGTACAAATTGGTCAAAAAACAATCATAGGATCAAATAATACGCTTACACATTGTATTATTGGTGACGGTGTTAGAACGTTGCCGGGCGTTAAAATTGGTCAAGATGGTTTTGGCTTTGCCATGGATCCATCAGGCTTTGAAACCGTACCTCAACTTGGACGCGTCCTTGTTGGTAATGGTGTGCATATTGGAGCAAATACAACAATTGATCGTGGTGCAGGCCCAGATACCGTAATTGGTGATGGCTGCCGTATCGATAATTTGGTTCAAATTGGCCATAACGTTAAGCTTGGCCGCTACTGTGTTTTGGTTGCACAATGCGGTGTTTCTGGTAGCACAGAATTGGATGATTTTGTTGTTCTTGCGGGGCAATCTGGCGTTGCTGGTCACCTTAAAATTGGTAAAGGTGTGCGTGTTGCAGCTCAATCTGGCCTTATGCGTGATGTTGAGCCAGGTGAAGAAATTATGGGTTCTCCAGCAAAACCGATCAAACAACACTTGCGAGAAATCGCAACTTTAACTAAACTCACTGCCCAAAGACAAAAAAATAAATAAATAAAGAGTGATAACTATGAGTGAATACGAAGCAGATATTGAACGTATCGACATAGAGCAGATAATGGAACTTATTCCACACAGGCATCCATTTTTGCTTGTGGATCGCGTGATTGATGTAAAATCTGGCCAATCAGCAACAGGCATTAAGAATGTCACAATGAATGAGAATTTCTTCCCTGGACATTTTCCAGGTCATCCGGTTTTTCCAGGTGTTTTGATCGTTGAAGCCATGGCTCAAACAGCGGCTGTCTTAGTTGTTCACTCATTGGGCCAAGCTGGACGCAATAAATTGGTTTACTTCATGACTATCGATAACGCCCGTTTTCGTAAGCCTGTAGGGCCCGGAGACCAACTCCATATTAAGGTGGATGTTTTGAGATCTCGTGGCAATGTATGGAAGTTTTCAGCCAAAGCTTACGTTGAAGATACAGTATGTGCAGAGGCAACATATTCGGCCATGATTATGGATCCAGAAGATGTCTCATAAGCCCAGATTCTATAGTGGTTTTCGTAACATTTTGATACATTAAGTGATTTTAATTCTTGCCTAGCCTTGGGGTAAGATGTATATCTAGAAAATTATATAAAAACAAGGCACTCCCATGCTCATGTCCCAGTCATCCAAAATCCATCCTACCGCTGTTGTTGACGATAAAGCACAGATCGGCATCAATGTAGAAATTGGCCCATATTGTATTATTGGTCCTGATGTTAAAATCGGGAACAACGTTCGTCTGCGCTCTCACGTGAATATTGATACACATTGTGAGATTGGTGATGGAACTCAGATTTATCCGTTTGTCAGTATTTCTGACCCACAGGACCTGAAGTTTAATGGTGAGAAGTCAAAAGTTATTATTGGCAAGAACAACACAATACGTGAATACGTCACAATACAGCCAGGGACAGCTGCTGATCGTATGGAAACACGTGTTGGTGATAATTGTTTGCTCATGGTAAGCGTTCATATCGCCCATGATTGTATTGTTGGGAACAACGTGATCATGGCGAATAATGCGTCTCTTGCTGGCCACGTTGTTGTTGAAGATAATGTCATTATTGGTGGTATGTCAGCTATTCGTCAGAAACTACGTATTGGCCGCAACGCCATGATTGGTGGTATGACAGGTGTGGCCGCTGATGTTATTCCTTATGGCCTTGTTATGGGTGAACGTGGACATTTGTCTGGTCTTAACGTTGTTGGTCTTGATAGAGCTGGTAAAGATCGCCAAGACATTCTTGAACTGCGAAAAGCCTTTAAGTCAATCTTTGAGAATGATGATACTGTGTTTGCAAAACGTGTTGAGCAAGTTGCCAAAGAACACAAAGATCAAGAGCTTGTCCAAGATATTATCAAGTTTATCAATGGGCATAGTGAAGGGGCTATTTGCCAGCCTCGTGCTCAAGCTTAACCATCATATACACTTTATTTTCCATGTCGCGCGCAGTAAGGTATGACCATGAAGCCAAGACTGGATGACACTCAATACATTAAATTGCCTGAAGAGCATACACTGCCCAAGCTTGGTGTTTTAGCAGGTGGTGGATCACAAACACGTCTGATTATTGATAAATGTCAGGAACAAGGACGGCCTTATTTTATTTTAGGTATTGAGGGGTCATGC
>CAXRKA010000153.1:0-20228 GCA_964231155.1 Alphaproteobacteria bacterium
TATGGTGTTATCAAAATGAATATCGACACAGACCTACAGTGGGCCTATTGGGACGGTGTGCGTAGCTTTGATGCGCGCTATCATGATTATCTGCAAAGCCAGATTGGTAATCCCGATGGTGAAGATGCACCCAATAAGAAATACTACGATCCACGTCAATGGTTGCGTCATGCCGAAGATCATTTTGTACGTCGTCTCAAACAAGCCTTTGAAGATTTGAATGCAGTGGGATTGAACAATCGCTAAAAACCATGCATACTGTATCCTCTATGACTTTAGAGCAAACAATGTCTCAACAGCCAGACCACATGCCACCTTACCTGCAAGGCCTCAATGAACGTCAAATTGAGGCTGTAGAGCAGTTACATGGACCTGTGCTGGTTTTGGCGGGTGCGGGAACAGGCAAGACACGCGCTTTAACCACGCGCCTTGCGCATCTTCTGGCAACACATCAGGTGTCTTCGCCGGGGCAAATTTTATCCGTGACCTTTACCAACCGTGCTGCCAGTGAAATGAAGCACCGTGTGTCATCACTTTTGGGCGGGGTGAATGTTGAGGGATGGTGGCTGGGTACATTCCATTCTTTATCAGCGCGCATGCTGAGGCGACATGCAGAGCGTGTTGGCCTGAGATCCAATTTTACTATTCTTGATGATGATGACCAGGTGCGCTTACTGAAACAGCTTATGGAGCTTGAGGGTATGGACACCAAAAAAGCCAATGCCAGGGCTTTGGCTGGTGTTGTTTCGGCATGGAAGGATAAGGGTTGGCGTCCTGAGGATGTCCCTAATCAATCAGGCAAGACATTTTTAGGGGATAGTACTCCTTTTGCAACTATTCTTAAGATTTATAAGGCCTACCAAGAACGGCTTAAAGTTCTCAATGCCTGTGATTTTGGTGATCTTTTATTGCATATGATTCATATTTTTAAAGATGCACAAAATGGCGTCTTGGCCAATTATCATGCTCAATTTCAATATTTACTGGTTGATGAATATCAAGATACGAATACGGCACAATACTTGTGGCTGAGATTATTGGCACAAAAACATAAAAATATTTGCTGTGTGGGCGATGATGATCAATCCATCTATGGGTGGCGCGGTGCAGAGATTGGCAATATTTTGCGGTTCGAAAAAGACTTTCCTGGTGCAATAATTATTCGTTTGGAGCAAAATTATCGCTCCACAGGTCATATCCTAAAGGCGGCTAATGCCCTTATTTCTCAAAATTCATCACGTTTGGGCAAAGACCTATGGACCAGTGATGATATGGGTGAAAAGGTTCAGGTTGATGGCGTTTGGGATGGCGAGAAAGAGGCGCATGCCGTTTGTACCCGTATTGAAGGCCATCAAGATCAGGGCGTATCACTCAATGATATGGCGATTTTGGTGCGCGCTTCGTCTCAAATGCGCAGTTTTGAAGAGCGTCTCAATAATTTAGGCATCAATTACCGCGTGATTGGTGGCCCACGATTTTATGAACGGATGGAGATTCGTGATGCTCTGGCCTATTTACGTCTTGTCGCCCAGCCCAATGATGATTTGGCCTTTGAGCGTATTATCAATACACCCAAACGCAGTATCGGCAAGAAGAGCGTTCAACAGTTGCAAGTGAGTGCCCGTGCTATGGGTGTCTCTTTGTATGAAGCCTCAAGTCGTTTGATTGAAACAGATGAATTAACAGCCCGCCTCCGTTCAAGTCTTCGAGGCTTTATTGATGATGTTAATCGTTGGCGTAGTATGGCCAAACAAGAAAGCCATACAGATTTGGCTGGTATTATATTGGATGAATCTGGCTATACTAAAATGTGGATGGATGAAAAAACGGCTGATGCACAAGGCCGTCTTGATAATTTGAAAGAATTGGTCAACGCCATGGGGGAATTTGATGGTTTGCCTGCTTTCTTGGAGCATGTGTCTTTGGTCATGGAGCGTCAAGAGTCCAGTGCTCAAGAACAAATTACTCTTATGACTCTGCATGCAGCTAAGGGCTTGGAGTTTAGTATTGTCTTTTTACCAGGCTGGGAAGAGGGGCTTTTCCCATCACAGCGTTCTATGGATGATAAAGGCTTATCAGGTCTCGAGGAAGAGCGTCGTTTGGCTTATGTCGGATTGACACGAGCAAAACGCTTGGCTTATGTCTCTTATGCAGCTAATCGTCGTATGTATGGATCATGGGTATCTTCCATTCCGTCTCGCTTTGTCAATGAATTGCCCAAGGATCATATTGTCTCTACACAAGAGATGTCGGGCACGGGGAGTGGATATTATAGTGGTCAAAACCGCTATGGTTGGTCAAACAATAGAAACATAAGTAAAACACAGAGTGTTGTGAGCCCATCAAGCCGTAAAGTCACGCCCAAAGATAAAATTTATGTTGGTTCGCGCATTTTCCACGATAAATTCGGTTATGGTGTTGTCATTGACCGTGATGGTGATAAACTCGATATTACTTTTGATAAGGCAGGAGATAAGAGGGTTATCAAGCATTTTGTCACCCCAGCAGACCAAGTCTAGAAAAACCGAATAAATTAATATGGTAATTATATTGACATGATCGTCGAATCATGTAGTATATTTACCATATGATGTAATATAATACCACTGATGGAGTATTAAAATGACTGACAAGTTTCATGAATCAATTGAAGAGCAAATCCTTAATATGTCTGAGCAGGAGAAGTACTTCCTTGCTAAAGTTAAGGGATATAGTGAATTAGAAGGCGAATACAAAGACAAGGTTGATGGAATTATTAAAGCCGTTGATCTTACAGATAACGAAAGCGTTATTAATTTCGGTCAAGAGATGGTAGAGCGTGTTTCTGGTATCAGTGAAGAAGCAAAAGCATATTTAATCGAGAACGGTTATTACACAGATGAAGGCGATCTTGGTGAGGCATTCATGAACGCTTTACAGGGTAAAGTTGAAGAGATCAAAGATCTAGATAAGGTTACTGTGATCAATAAAGCCTGGGAAAAAACCACTCAAGCTCTTGCTTTTGCTGGAAAAGCAAAGAATGGTGTTGCAAGCTGGTTTACAAAATCACATGCTGCTAAGAAAAAGCGTGAGGAACTTAAGGAAAAGACGGGAGCCCTGAGAGAGACTCTTGAAGAGAAAGCAATAGAGGCAAAAACGATTTCGAAGAAAGCACAACGCAATATCGATGAAATTGATCAAGCCATTAACCTGATTAATATCCAATATCAAAGCCGTATGAATGCAAGCACAGAACTTAAGTTTTATGTTATTGCTGTTAATCAAATTCTGAAGAACTATGCAAAGACAATTAAAGATGGAGATTATGACGATTTTGAGATCATGAACATTGAAGCCAATGAGCCTAACCTTAAGTGGAGAGCAAAAATTCTTACAGCATCTTACGGGAAGGCAATGTTAAATTGTAAAATGCTAGCACAGGATAAGGCAAAAGAGATGATGTCTCGCCAAGCCACATTAGAGAAAAAGAACAATGCGGCTAATGATCTCAAGCAAGGTATCTTTTATGGTGCTATGCAGGAGCAGAGTGCAAGACGTGTTCTAGAGCTTGCTGAATGGGATGCCTCTGGAATTGAGATGACAGAGAAAATTGTAGATGTGAGAGCGCACTCATCTCAGCAACTACAAGATGTTGTTGCAGGAGATGATTTAACTCTTGAAGAACTGAAAGCCCTAGATAACTCTGTGGAGACTGAAAAGCGTAGCCAAGAAGCAATGAGTACTCTTATCGGAAAAAGCTATGAAAAAACCACAAGATTTCTTGAAGGTAAGAAGAATATCGTTGATGGGCCACAGCTCACTTCTGGCGAAGATACAACCGAAAGCGCAGTGAAGCAAAACGAACAAGATATGAACGTCTCTAAAGACGTCGTAGAAGAGATTCCATATGAGTCAGTTTTAGAAGAGAAGACCAACACAGCACAACCTAACTAGTTTAAATAAGTTAAGATAAATATAGGGAGGTTATTGTGGTCAACTCAAAAACAAAAGTGGAAAATAATGTTTTGGAAACACCTTTATCTACCAGTAATAATCCCAAAGAGCTACTAAAAACTCAATTTAGGAAATCTATCTATGCCAATTACGGTACTCAGTTGAACACAGTCAAATATAGATATATCAATGAGGGCGACCAAGAGCCTTACTATGTTTATCGTTCAGCAGTTAAGGTTAGTTCAGCGCAGTGGGTTCTTGTGGATGGACGTCACGCTGATGACCAAGGTGTTGATAAAGCAGCGCTAAAAATTGGACTCGTTGGAGGAGAGATTATTTCTCGTGACAACACGCGCCTCTTTAATTTCCATGAGGTTCTTCAGAAGCTTGCAGAATATGAAGTAACCAGAGAAATGATGAATCACGAATTTGCCTCAACGCAGGATGAAAAACGTCACAAGGGACAGATTGATCGCAAAGATTATACATACTTTAGAAACTTCGCTCGTCGGGAGGGTCTTCTTTTTGATGAGGTCACAGGTGAAGTTATACCTACTATCAATGGAGCTGTTATCTTTGAGGGAGATTATAGACAAAAAGATATTGAAGAGCTCTCTAATCAGTCACGTGTTTTCAACATCCGCCCGTCAACAAAGCTGGTTGATTTGGTTGTGGGTGAAGAAAAGACCTCACCATTGCAAGGTTTCATTGAACAGAATAAAGCGATCAATGCGATTGCAAAATTTAGTCAAACTTTGAAATTGGTCTCAACAGTTGTTACCAAAGCCATGCTTTATGACAGAAAAACCTATGTTGAAGACATGCAGATAGCCGCAAAGGAGAGCCAGGATCAAAAGAAAAAAGGCCGTATCACAAAGTTGCTTGAAATCGTAGATATAGCAGAAGACCACAAGTTTTTTGAATTTATTATCAGATATGGAAGAAACGAGAAAACCCGTAAACAAGATAAGAGAACTATTGGTCAATTAAAAAATATCTACAAAAATCAGATTTCAAGACTGAATGATGAAAAATATGGTGAGATCAAGCAGGCCATGCAGGAGATAATCGATGAGATGGAACTGCTTATGATATTACTGGGTGGCAAGTTATTTGTTAATCACCTCATTGAGAAGAAAATGAGTCTCAATTCGCAAAAAGAACTCAATGATAAAGATCTCGAGATGCAGGAAGCAAGTGAGGCAGAATTATCACGTGTTGTTGAAGAAATGCGTGCAGCCTATAGGAAACAAGGAGCCTCTGAAGAGCAGATCAACGGGCTTGATCATTATATTTTTTCTGATATGCCAGCCTTTGAGTTTTATGATCAACTTATCCAAAAGCAATCAGCCATGATGATTCAGAACGGCCAAGATTTAACACAGAATATGACAGAAGAAGAGCGTGCTCAAATTGCACTGCCACCGATAGCTGGTGATAAAACATCCAATGGCACAACGGTGAGTGTTCCAATTGCTGGGTACCACCTTTTGCAGAATATCCAAGCCTATGTTAATGATTTGCAGAGGAAAGCACATGAAAAGCAAGCTCAAGTCACTGCCGAGATTAAGCGCAAGAGTCCTTACGCAGGTTTTAGTTTATAAGACTGGCTGTTTTATGTTGCTTGGTTTAACATGCAGAAGACCATGCCCGCTGTTTTTACCCTTACAATTAAAAAGTTAGACTGGATCAATCTAGAGCCAGCATTAGATTCCTGGTTTCCTGTTTATCAATTCACGCCCCTTTCAGATAACGGTGAAAGGCAGCTGTCCATTTTTTGTGATGATAATGAAATCACACAAACGGAAGATATTCTGCACATGCTGCTCTCTCAAAAAGGGATTTCTACGAATATACAAAAGGTGAATTTGCCGGATAAAGATTGGTTACAGCATGTCCATGATTTAACACCGGCCTTGCATATGGGCTCTTTTTGGGTTGCTGGTTATCATGTCACAGATTCTCCTCCTGAAGGTGCAATTGAGCTTAGATTGGATGCATCAGCAGCTTTTGGAACAGGTCATCACGCGACCACGGCTGGATGTCTAAGAGCACTTGAAGCACTTCCTTCATTTTCATCAGAAACAAAAATTCTGGATATGGGTTGTGGATCAGCCATTCTCTCTTTAGCTGCCCAACGTTTAGGTGCGGGTCATATCTGGGGTGTGGACATTGATGAACGTGCGGCCTCTATTGCACGTGATAATGTGAAACGCCACGAAGCAGAAGAAAATATAACTATTTATACGGCTGATGGTGTGAATGCAGATGTTCAAGATAATGCACCCTATGACATTGTTATCGCCAATATTCTGGTTGAGCCACTGATCAATATGGCTTCTGGATTGGCCAAGGTTTTATCACCAAAAGGAACCATGATTTTATCTGGGTTGCTACAAAAACAAGAACAACAGATCCAAGAGGCTTATGAGGCTCAAGGGCTTGAGATAGTAAACTGCTATCCTGAAGCTGAATGGCAAACATTGGTTCTCAAACAGAACAACACTTAGCAAAAAATTTAAAGCTGCATGATAGTCTTGATCTATGTCTCAGCACCAAATAATCGAACAATTACGCAGTATGATGAAGGCGGCCAATGTGCAGGCCTATTTGATTCCGCGGTCCAATCGTTTTCAAGGTGAAGAGGTTGAGGCCAATAAAAACCGCTTAGAGTTTATCACTGGATTTTCTGGATCTGCAGGCCTAGCCATTATTCTTCAGAGCCAAGCAGCTTTATGTACAGATGGGCGCTATATCACGCAAGCTCAAGGGGAAATTGATACAGATATTTTTGATATCGTTGATGTGACAAAGATCAATCCATTCACCTGGTTATCTGATCAGTTACAGGATAAGGCCGTTATTGGGTATCACCCTTGGCTTTATACCTATGATCAATTACAGAAGGCCAAAGAAAAAATTACCAATACCACGCTTCAATGGCAAGCTATTGATGGGAATTGGGTGGATGATGTATGGAGTGATAAACCCGAAGTTGAACATAAGCCTGGCTTCCATCATAAAGAGGAATATACGGACCTCTCTGCTCAGGATAAAATTCAGTTCTTATGCGATGAAATGAAGCAAAAGAAATGTGATGGTTATTTTATTGCTGATCCACAGATGGTTTGTTGGCTATTGAATATACGCGGACAAGATTTGAACTATACGCCGATTTTACAATCTTATGCTTATATTTCTGTCTCTGGTCAATGTCACCTTTTTTGTGATCAGCCCAATTTGAAGGCGCCATCATCTTTTCAATCTGAGTTTGATATAGATATGTCTGTCCATGATCTTGCGACTTTGCCGCATTTTCTTAAAAAGAAAGCCGATGATGTCGTATGGTGCCCACCAGAGCAAACACCTCAAGCTGTTTTTGATCTTTTGGGTGAAGAGAACTGTCATAAAGAACCATGTATTCTTCTAGAGCCCAGAGCGTGCAAATCCAAGAAATGTATTCAGGGCATGAAGCAAGCACAAGAGATTGATGCCATCGCAGTTCAATCTGTTCTGAACTGGCTTAAGGGACAAAAAGATCTTGAGACTATTACTGAATATGATGTTGTTGAACGTATCAAAACAGTGCGTGCGACATCTCAAGACTATTGGTCAGAAAGTTTTCATCCCATCGTGGGGTGTGCAGAAAATTCTGCGATTATTCATTATCGGCCTGATCCAAACAAATCATCTCCACTGAAGAATAATGTGCCAATTTTGATTGATAGTGGAGGGCAGTATCATTGTGGGACAACCGATATAACAAGGACAGTGGTTGTTGGTGAGGCAAGTGATGATGTGAAAAAGATTTATACCTGTGTTTTGCGCGGGCTTATTCAGCTTTCAATGACATGTTTTGATGCGCAAACAACAGGTCGAGAGCTGGATCAAATCGCACGCCAGACTTTAAAAGAAATAGGATTAGATTATCCTCATGGTACGGGGCATGGAGTGGGCAGCTTCTTGAGTGTCCATGAAGGGCCACAATCGATCAGTCCCAAATCAGAACAAACATTAAAACCAGGCATGGTTTTATCCAACGAACCAGGTTTTTATGATCCAGAGCGCTTTGGCATACGCTTGGAGAATTTGATATTGGTTGTTGAGGACATGCAGGAAGCCAATGGTGAACAAATGTATCGTTTTGAGACACTGACCTATGTGCCGTTCGAAAATGATTTGATAGATTTGGCGTTGTTAACGGGCGCAGAAAAAGAATGGTTGGATGAATATCATCAAGAATGTCAGCGTCGTTCACCTGAATAAAAAAACCCACATAATGTGGGTTTCTTCGATGTTTGAATCTGTTCTTTGTCTGAAAACTCAGTGGCAAACTAGTAGCCTTGTATACGGCGGCGCTTGCGGTCAAGTTTACGTTGACGGCGAACAGCCTCATTGAGTCGACGTTTACGGATTTCTGATGGTTTTTCGAAATGCTTACGACGCTTCATTTCGCGAAACACACCTTCTTTCTGTAGTTTTTTTCTTAGAACTTTTGTCGCTTGATCGACATTACCGTTCCTTACAGTCACTTCAACGATGGCTCTCACATCCTTTCAAAGTTAAGGTTATTAATATTAAATTGTTCATAGCACTCGAATCAGCTGTTGTAAAGCAAACATGCTCACAGCACATCGATCACACTATTCTTTCTTACTCCTCAAAAGCGCTAATAAGGGCTCAATTTGTCCACCGTTACGCTGGATAATGCTAGAAAAGTCATTACGGTGAGTCACTGACATACTGATGCCCTCAATGGATAAATCAATCACCCTGTATTCACCATTAAAATTACGCACACGCCAGGCAAAAATCGTTTCTGGGTTACCTTCTGGTTTTACAGTCATATTCACAATTGCATCTTTATCATTCACAGCACGTGCATCTGTTGTGGTAAAGCGTTCACCATTATATTCCAAGATACGGTCGGCATATTTATCCAAAATGGCATCTTGTACAAGACCAGTGAACTCTTTTTGCTCTTCAGCTGTAGCGGCACGCCAGTAACGCCCAAGTGTAAAACGTGCAATGGTGTTTACATCAAAGTTCTTAGCCACCATTTCGCGGAACTTCACTTTAGATGCTTCATATCCAAGTTCTTCTTTAGATTGTACAATATTTTGGGCTTTATCGCCCAGTTGGGCAATACTATCTCGTGCTTTGATGATATGTGCATCTTGTGCTGAGACTGTAGATGGTGTGGCTAAAAGCGACAGCGCAACGAAAACCATGGAAAGCAATTGTAACATGTGTATTTCCTTTATATGCCTAGTTTTCTAGCGCGGCATAAGAGTCGTAATCTTGAACCGCAGTCACATTTTTATGTGACGTATCTACAATGTCATCAATACTGGATTGACGGCGTTGCTCATAGAACGACTTGATCGTTATATATGGGTCTAAAGAATCTTCATAAATTCTATCAAGTGTTCCTAAAAGCTGAGCGCGTTGATCGACAGTACTTAAAGCGATACGTCCAATCAAAACACCATCTTCGTCTTCGTGACGTGCCCAAGCATTAACAGGGTCGGCAAACATATCAACGGCCATACCAAAAGCATCACGGAAGTTTGATGGCCCAGCAAACGGTAGAACCAAATAAGGTCCAGGCTCTGCACCCCAGCGTGCTAAAGTTTGGCCAAAATCTTCGAGACTTGGTGCAGGTAGACCAAGGTCAGTGGCTGCATCAGCAAAACCAAAGAAACCGACAGTTGAGTTGATAGCAAAACGTTTAAGAACAACAGTGGCATCGTCAAGATCACCTTGTAGAAGTTCGTGTGCAAATGTAACTGGCGTACCAAGGTAGCCTAGAACATTACGAATAGATAAACGCACAACTTCTGGTAGGAGGTATTTGTATGTCTGAGAAACAGGCTTGAGAAGGATGTAATCGATACCACGATTAAATTCAAAAACAACCCGGTTAAAGTCCTCAAATGGATCTTCAGATGTTGTGACCTGTCCATCTTGATCATAGCTTTGTGCTGTCGCTGTTTGCTGTAATCCAAAAGAAAAGCCTAGGAAGCTGACAAGCGCTAGAATCATACAAAAACGTTGAGCTGATATCATAATATAACCTTATATAAGCATAGAGTTTAAACTGCACTTATTTATATAGACCTAATCTCCAACTGCCAAGAGTGTTTTACTTTTTCAAAGCAACTGTGGCTAATTTACAACAGGTGACTATAAGACATTTAACATCTCTGCAACAAGTGGGTGTCTGACGATATCAACCTGTGACAATCTGACAACAGAAAGGTTGTTTGTGTTGTCTAATCTTTCGCAAGCTTCTGATAGTCCTGAGAGCCCCTCCATCAAATCACTTTGATCAGGATCACCGGTGATAATCATGCGTGATTGCCAACCTAAGCGTGACAACAACATCTTGAGTTGTCCGTATGTGCAGTTTTGTGCTTCATCAATGACAACAAAGGCACGGTTTAAAGTCCGTCCACGCATATAAGCAACTGGGGCAATCTCAATATCTCCTGTATCGATGAGGCTTTTGAGGCGCTTTGTCCCAATACGCTCAATAAGAGAGTCAAATAGGGGTCGTAAATAGGGTGCCATTTTTTCAACCAAATCGCCAGGCAAGTAACCAAGGCTTTCACCGCTTTCAATGGCAGGTCGCGTTAAAATAATACGATCGACAGCACCGCTTTCAAAATATTCAATGGCCTTAGCAATGGCGAGGTAGGTTTTTCCGGTTCCTGCTGGCCCTACAGCAAAAGTGACGGCATTCTGTTCCATAGACTCCATAAACTGTTTCTGTCCAGGGCTTCTAGGTTTTATGTTTTTTGTGTAGCTACGGTCACGTTTTTGATTGCCGAGGGATGGGGAAAGTCCATCTTTAATCATGTGGATGTTGGATTTGTCTTGGTTCTTTTTGTTGCGGGAACGTTTTGCCATGGGATGGGGCTCCTTTGAACGGATGTGACAGGGAGATGGATCGGAAGATCCGGCGGAAATATGCCCAAGTCAATATGAGAAGGACATAAAAAAACCCGCTCAGATGGCGGGTATTCGGTAGGCGGCGGATGGAGAAGCAACGTACAATGTTGCCTATATGTCTTATGTTTGGACCTTGATGCGATCGCAACAGCAGCTCCTTGCATTTGCCTTATCAATCAAACTCATCTACAGTGTCTCACCCTTTATTTAATACTCCCTTAATGGCATACTGCTAAGAAAAAGATCATGATGACAGGCACAGCAGTTTTAATTTATCTCATTGGTGGTGTGGCACTTCTTCTCTTGGGTGTCAAAATGGTCCGCAAGGGCGTGACCAATTCTTTTGGCGTTGTTTTACGCCAAACCATTGAGAGGGGCACGCAATCACGTGTGCGCGGTTTTGTCTCAGGGCTATGTGTTACAGGTTTATTTCAAAGCTCAACGGCAACACTCCTTATCCTCACCGCTTTTGCAGAAAAAGGCATTATTTCAACAGCCAGTGCATTGGCGGTGGCTTTGGGTGCAGATGTTGGTACGACACTGATTGCTCAGATTTTATCCTTTGATTTATATTGGCTTGGACCAATTTGTGTGGCCATGGGTATGATGGGCCAAGCGGGCAGTAAGAAAAATCGCCGCTATTATATTTCTAAGAGCATTGTGGGTTTAGGGCTGATGCTTTTGGCTCTTGATCTGATTGTTGAAGCAACAGCGCCTTTGAAAACGTCTCCAGTGATAAGTGGTGTGATGACAGTCTTGGCAGATGATCTGCCATTCTTGTTTATACTCTCCGTATTTTTGACGGCGCTGAGCCATTCGTCTTTGGCGATTGTATTGTTCATTATGTCTTTGGCCGCCAGTGGGTTTATGCCGATGATGGCGGCTTTGGTTGGTGTTTTAGGCGCAAATGTAGGGGGTGCTATTCCGCCTTTAATGATGAATATTCGTGAGCCAGGTGAAGGCCGTATGGTGGCTTGGGGCGTGTTCTTTATGCGTTTGATTGGCGCTCTTATTTTTGCACTGATTGTGCTGCCCTTACTTTATGGGCACTTTGATATTATTAGTGCTAATCCAGCCCGCCAGGTTGTGAATTTCCATACAGGCTTTAACTTGATCAGGGCATTGATGTTCTTACCCTTTATTGGGCTCATAGCTTTGGCTTTAAAAAGATTTGTTCCTCATTTTAATGAAGCACGAAAAAACAAAGCGCAAACCAAGTATCTTGATAAAAATGCGCTTGAATCACCAGCGATTGCTTTGCCTTTGGCAAAACGTGAAGTCTTACGCATGGGCGATGTTGTACAAAGCATGTTATCAAATGTGATCAATCTCTTTTATGGTGAGAACCGCCACATGATCGCTGAGGTTAAGGATAAAGATGATATTGTTGATGAGCTTTATAACAGTGTAAAACTCTATTTATCACGTATGTCAGAAAATGAGATGGATCAGCGACAAAGTGCTGAGTGCCAGAACATTCTTATTTTTGCTACAAACCTTGAGCATATTGGTGATGTTATTGATAAAAACTTGTGTGAAATTGGGGCCAAGCGGATCAACACGGGCGTTGAGCTTTCAGAGGAAGGCCTACGTGAAATTATAGATTTTCACGGTGAGGTCATGTCCAATGTTCGTCTGGCTATGAATGTCTTTATGAGTGGTGACATCAGCCTTGCTCAACAGCTTATCGATAAAGAAGCGCACATCCGTGAAGCGGCTCATAAAACATCTATGTTGCATTTCGAGCGCATGCGACAAGGGGTCGATAAGACGTTACAGTCATCATCATTGCATTTGGATATTGTACGTGATCTTCAGCGTATCAGTGATTACGTGACGCATTTTGCGGTTGCCATTATCGAAGAACACGAGCGCGTTCAAGCCAGTAAACAGAAAAAGAAGCGTGAAGAACAAAAAGAGAGTTAATCTACTCTACAATCGGTTCTGTGACAGGAATAGGTGCATTGAGACCCTGTTCATTCAGGTCCTTTGCTTCTTCTAGAGGATCGATCGTTTTTCCTTCTAGAGTTGTCTCCTTACCAAAGATCTTATCAACAACATTCTTTGTTGTCTGTCCAACTTCAGGGACGGTTCCGTATTCTTCACGGAGCACTGCGCGTATCTCTGGATCAGCCTGAGTCACACCGGCTTGTCTAAGAATAGCGATTTCACTCAAAGTGCTTGTCGATTGTATCGTTTGAATATTTTCAGACGTAATAAGCTCTCTGGCACGTTCCGCAGAAGCGGCTTCTTGTGGACGTGGTGCACCAGGCTCTGGTGGGCGAAGATTATAATCTGGTGGTAAGGATAGAGGTGCACGTTTATAGACAGCAAACTCATCCGGCTTGACACGCTCTAGACCTAAAGTTTTCTTAGCACCTTTACTACATGCAGGCAGTGCAAGGGCTACTGCGGCTATCGCGATCAAAATATGAGCGGGTTTCATGATCTATTGTCCTTCATGCGCTGGATTGATAATAAACGCTTCAATTAAAAACAGTACAACCCCAATACTGATGGCTGCATCTGCTATATTAAACGCTGGCCAATGATATGCCAAGATGTGAAAGTCAAAAAAATCAGCCACAGCACCAAAGCGTAAGCGATCCCATACATTTCCTATTGCACCACCAATGACAAAAGCTAGCGCGATTTGTAAAAACCGTGAAGGTGTTCGGATCATCCAAACAAAGAATATTGTAGAAACAGCCAGAGCAATGATAGAGAGGATCCAAACAGCGGCTGCGCCGCCTTGGTTAAATAAACCAAAGCTCACGCCCTCATTCCAAACCATGACCATATTGAAGAAAGGCAATACCTCAATCGGTGGGTGGTAGATCCGCTCTCCAGCTTGAAAAAGCCAAGATAAAAAGCCAGTGTTTTCGATATCAAGTGCGGGTTTATACCAAGTTTCAATCACCCACCATTTTGACAGTTGGTCAGCGAATAAAATAAAAAGAATGATAAAAATACGGGACAACATAGAAGGATATTAAAAGTAATAAAGCGCGCAATCAATATAGAAGATGTTTTCTATTGCCTATCCATGAAGTGCGGGGAAAAGATCATAAATACCACCCACAATAATTTCCACAGAGATAGCGGCCAGAAGTATCCCCATCAAACGTGTGATGACATTGAGGCCAGTACGTCCTAAATACTGTGACATAACGGTGGCAAAAACCAGTGCTATCATCACAGAGATACTCAATAAAGCAAGGGTTGCATTGATCGCTAAGAGATTAAAAAACCCAGGGTGTTCATAGGTGATAACAATCACCGTCGCAATCGCTCCAGGTCCAGCTAAGAGTGGAATAGAGAAAGGAAAAATTGCGGGATCATCACGCTCAATTTCAACATCCTCTTGGTCTTTACTGACATCAGCTTTCATACGGCTAGGCTGTGCGTTCAGCATGGAGAGCGACATCAGCAAAAGAATAAGTCCACCAGCAATCCGAAAAGAGCCAATCGTAATCCCAAAGAGTTCTAAAAGTGTGTGACCAAAGAAGGTAAAGAAACTCAAGATGAGAAAAACGGTAAGACCAACAACCCATATGGACTTGCGTCGCTCCTGTTTGGTTTTATCCCCTGTAATTGCCACAAAAATAGGAGCCGCACCAATGGGGTTCACAATGGCAAACATGGCCGTGAAGAACTTAATAAATACAGAAAGGGTGGCTAAAGGGATCACGCAAAAACTCCATGCACAAAAGATCAATCTCTTGTGCATGATGTAGAACTTTATGATCGGTTTTTCAACCCCAGTTTTAGACTAAATTAGGCTGCCGATAATAGCGTACGGCATCGGCATCACGCGGTGAAAGGTCGGGATAATCTGGATCATCACCAACCGTGGGCAAGATCTTCCAAGAACGCTGGCATTTTTGCCCCTTAGCACCATTCACAACCACAGCCACATCTTTGACCGTATCGATTGTGAACGCACCATTGGGTGCAGCACTTGTATCGATCGTACATTGAGATGTAATCGCCATATCTGCCCAGTCGATATCCAGCTTTTCGGTTAAAGCCACGTCGTCTTGACCAAGATAAAGAACAGGATGTGCCTCGAGGGAAGACCGGATCCGGCCCTCTTTACGCTCAACCTCTAAAGCACCTGTAATCACAGAACGAATATCTTTGATGCGTTTCCATTGCTCAATCAAGCCATCATTGACCCATTCTGCAACAGTATCATTATAAGTACGATAGTGTACGGACGATACACTATGATCAGATAAAACCTGTGCTGGCTTATAGCCCCAAGTTTCCTCCATCGTGAAGGGAATGTAAGGTGCGAGCCAGGTTGTCAGATAGTCATAGATCACTTCCATCACCGTACGCGTGGCACGGCGATCAAATAGGTCCGGTCGATCACAATACAAACGATCTTTACGGATATCGAAATAAACAGACGATAAATCCATATTACAAAAATCGTGTATCGCTTGATAAGCTTCGTGGAAGCTATAGCGGCTGACTTTTTCTTTGACGACCTCATTCACGGCGTTAATACGATGCAAGATCCATTTTTCAAGCGTTGGCAATTGATCATAGTCTTTGACAAGATCAACACGCTCAGAGGCAGAATACCCTTCCAAAGCACCCAGTAAATAACGGATGGTGTTACGAAAGCGACGGTAGCTATCAACATGAAGCTTGATCGCTTCATCAGAGATACGGATGTCACTGCTGTATTCTTGGCCCAAGACCCATAGGCGAACGATATCAGCGCCGTATTGATCAACCAGTTTCATAGGATCAACAGTATTGCCTAAGGACTTAGACATCTTGCGACCATCTTTATCAAGAACAAAACCATTGGTTGCCACTTGACGATAGGGGGCTTGGCCTCGTGTGCCACAGGATTGCAAAAGAGAAGATTGGAACCAGCCACGGTGCTGGTCAGATCCTTCAAGATAAAGATCAGCTGGCCAAGAAAGATCGTCACGTTTTTCACAAACAAAAGCATGTGTTGAGCCCGACTCAAACCAAACGTCAATGACGTCACGGACCTGCTCATAATCATCCGCCGTGTAGGCATCACCAAGAAAATCTTGTGGATCACGGCCATACCATGCATCAGCGCCTTCTTGAGAGAAGATGTCGCGGATGCGTTGGTGAACCTCTGGATCATTTAAAATCTCACCAGAGGCCTTGTTATAGAAGATCGCAATGGGTACACCCCAAACACGTTGGCGAGAGATACACCAATCTGGACGATTGTCTACCATGGCTTTGATACGATTGATCGATTTTTCTGGGAACCATTCCACCTTATCAATTTCTGACATTGCTGTTTGGCGAAGGCCAGATTGATCCAGTTCGATATACCACTGTGGTGTTGCGCGGAAAATCACAGGTGCACCAGAGCGCCACGAATGTGGGTATTCATGACGCAAAGATCCTTTAGCCAGGAGATGGCCAGCATGGAATAGAGCTGATATGACAGCACCATTGGCATCACCAGATTTACCATTGTCATCAAAAATAACTTTCCCGCCGAATAGGCCAACATTTTGATGGTAGCTCCCATCATCCAGTACCGTATCTTCAGGATGAATTCCGTTTTGTTGTCCGAGTATAAAGTCATCCTTACCATGTGAAGGTGCACAGTGAACAAATCCTGTCCCTGTGTCTGTTGTGACAAATTCACCGTGCAGAACAGGAACATCAAAATTATAATATGGATCCTCATTGTGTAGTGGGTGGTGACATGTTGATCCAACAATGTCAGACCCTTTTAATGTCTCAACCAATGTCCATTCTGTAACGCCAAAAGACGCCTTAACGCTATCGGCTAAGGCTTTGGCGATAACAATCGTTTTGCCTTCGGCTGTTTTATATTTAGCCTCTTCCTCATAGGCAGAAACCTTATAAACGCCATACTCAATATCATCATGAGCAGCAATCATGCGGTTGGCTGGAATGGTCCACGGTGTTGTCGTCCAGATAACAATCATGGCATTCTCAAGGGCCGCGTGTTTAGGCTCTACGACGTTGAAACCAACATAGATGGTTGTTGATTTGTGCTCTTTATATTCAATCTCTGCTTCCGCCAAAGCTGTGCGTTCTGGAACAGACCACATCACAGGTCTTAGGGCACGATAAACAAGACGTTTTTCAACAAACCTCAAGGCTTCAGAGGCGATATCCGCCTCAGATTGGTGGTCCATTGTGACATAAGGATTGTCCCAATCTGCAACAATACCCAGACGTTTCATTTCTTGGGCTTGCGTTTTTTTCCATTTCTCAGCATAGGCACGACAATCCTTACGGAATTGCAAGACATCAGCATCCTTGTCCTTACCGTTTTTACGGTATTCTTCTTCAACCTTCCATTCGATGGGGAGCCCATGACAGTCCCAGCCAGTGACAGATGGCGCCTGTTTGCCCAGCATAAATTGTGAACGAATCACAGTATCCTTGATCACATAGGTCAGAGCGTGACCCATATGCAGATGGCCATTGGCAAAGGGAGGCCCCCAATGCAGAATAAACTGATCAAGATCAGCTGTGCGTTCGATCAATGTCTTATACAAATTGCCTTGCTGCCACCACTGATCAAGGATCTTGGGTTCTTTCTCTGTCAGTCCCGCACGCATTGGAAATTCTGTCGTTGGTAAGAACAGTGTATCTTTGTAGTCGTCTTTTTGTTCGGTCATGAATAGTGCCTATTGTCGTTCATCATTTATACCCGATATCCTAAAGATATCTGGATGTTTTCAAAGTTGTAATATGGGGAAAAGTAAAAAAGATTGCCGCTAAAGGGCAATAATAATGTCAAAAATGATTTTTGTTGCGTATATTCTTTTCATATTGTAATAATACAATCGTATACGTCTTCCGTCAATAACAATAAAAAAGAGTATATGCCTAGGGTACATAGAAAAAAAGATAGACGACATTACTCGAACCGCACATCATTGCGGACCTTTTTATACTTTGGTACTCGCTTCTTTCAAAATACACTTCTTGGTATATTCTTTGGCTCTGCTGCTGGTCTTTTTGGTGCTGGTCTATGGATTCTTGCTGTGACCAATGTTGACCCTCTCTTAAATTGGACAAGCAAAGACAAAGAGAATTTATCTGAAGTGATGAAGATGAATGGGATGAAGATCACAAGCAACTCAACAGTACAACTGTCCGAGAAAGACCTGAAAGAATCCCTGACAGCCTTTTCGGACAATCTTGATGATGTTTTAAAGCTCTATGCGGATATCCGGGTGAATGGGAAAGATACGGTTTATATTTTCACTGAAAAAGATTTGTCGGAGATTGATCAGCTGTTTAATTCACTGGCACCCAATTAATTCAAAATTTCAAGGGCCCTTGCCTTGTCTTGATCCATTTGGCGGATCAAAGCATTGATGTCGTCAAAATTTTCTTCTGGTCGAATATAATCCACCCATTCAACACGTAAGATTTGGCCGTAAAGATCGCCATCAAAATCAATCAGATGTGCTTCAAGTAAAGGTACTTGCGTGGCAAACATTGGGCGGATACCAAAATTAGCAACTGACTTGTGCCATGTTCCATCTTCAGTGCGCACCCGCATAGCATAGATGCCATAAGCTGGGTGGATAAAACGATCAAGATGCATATTGGCAGTGGGATACCCCAATTCACGGCCACGTTTGTCACCATGAACGACTTCTGCCTCAATGCACCAGTGATGCCCCAGCAATCGCTCGGCATCCTTTATATCACCGCGCTGAAGCGCAGAGCGAATCAATGAAGAAGAATAGATACGGTTCTCATCATGTTTAACTGCCGCCATAATATGCAGCTCAAAACCAAACTCTTGAGATAACTCAGCCATGGTTTCTGGTGTTCCGCTACGTTGATGGCCAAAATGAAAATCATAACCTATAAAGACATGCTGTGCTTTGAGTGTGCCGACAATATAGCGCTCTACAAAATCACGGGGGCTAAGTGCGGCCATATCTTGATCAAATGGAAAAGCGAAAACATGATCAGCGCCAGCTTGCTTAAGAGCTTCTGTTTTAAGGTTAATATTGGAAAGGCGAAACTCAGGCGCATTGCTTTGAAAGAATATACGGGGGTGCGGGTCAAAGGTCATCACCACAAGGGGTTGACCCTTGTCACATTTTTGGCGTGCTGAAGCAATCAGCTCTTGATGACCTTTATGGGCACCATCAAAATTACCAATCACAACGACGCCCTTCTTGGCCGCATCTGGAATTATTGGAAACGTCTTTTTATTCTTGACCTTATCTTCAATCATGCCATGTTTATACAAACATCACGCGGGCTGTGCAAGCCCACTCTAGAACACCAGTTTAAACAAGGATTATGACGTATGAATAAGGCTATTGCTGATACCAATATTTTAATCTCAGGCGCAAAGACCAATGCTGGTCGCGATTTGATGTCCATTCTTTCTGAGCAAGATGTTTTGCCAGCGCATAAGGTCACAGCTATTGATTCACAAGCTAAACCAGGTGAAACAGTCTCTTTTGGCGAAGATGATATCGTTGATATCACAGGCTCAAACAAGGTCGATTGGGCACAGCAAGATATTGTTATTCATGTGGGTGATGGTGCTCTGACAGAAACCTTGGAGAGACAATTTCATGACAAGAATGCAGAGGGTATTTTCATCGATGCAACAGGGGTCTTTGCACAAGAAGACTATATCCCATTGGTTGTGGGATCTATACATAGTGACGATCTCAAAGATCGTTATAAGAGTGCAAAAACGATAGCAGTGCCTCATGCAGCAGCAAGCCTTTTGGCTACAGCGCTTCATCCCATACAAAAAGAAGCAGGTGTTCGCCGTATTGGGGTGACCTATTTACAATCTGTTGGGCATCTTGGACGAAGAGCCCAGGATGAGTTGTTTAATGCAACCAAGGTTTTTTTTATGGGGCAGTCCAATGAGCGTGCAGAAATTTTGCCAGCCAATATAGCCTTTAACGTTTTGCCCAATACAACCACACTACGTGATAACGGGTCGAGTGAAGATGAGCGCCGTATCATTCATGAAACAACACGTTTGGTCTCTTCAGAGACAACAATGGCCATGACGGCACTGCGTGTGCCGGTCTTTGTTGGAGAGATGTTGATTGTCGATGTAGAAACAGACAACCCTGTTTCAGCCATTAAAGGTGCACTCTATGCAGGAACCAACAACGCTATTGGTTATATTGATGATGATGGGCATCTACCAACACCGGCTGATGTTGTTGGAGATGATCTTATATACATGTGCCGTATGCGTAACGACACCAGCGTTGATCATGGTTTGCAATTTGTGCTTGTGACTGATGCGGTTCGTGTTGGTTTGGCAAAGAATATTGTTGATGTGCTTTTGAGCC
>CAXRKA010000154.1:0-10448 GCA_964231155.1 Alphaproteobacteria bacterium
GTGCTTTCTGGGTTAGGTCTAGCCATTGCCGTCTTCTAAGAAGCAGATTTAACTGTGAAAACGCTTGATTTCGAGCGAGATTTTAGCAATAACATAAGCGTGCAGAGCATGAGGACAGAACAATGAAACATTTTAAAACAGTGATAGTCGTATTGGGTGCATTAGCGTTTACATCAGCGTGTGCACAGATCGAGAATTTTGGCGTAACGAAGAGAGATCAGGGTGCTCTACTGGGCGCAGTGGCCGGCGGTGTTGCTGGTTCTCAAATTGGTGATGGTTCAGGACAGCTGGTTGCAACGGGTGTTGGCACACTACTCGGTGCATTGGTTGGTAGTGAGATTGGTTTATCACTATCAAAAGCCGATCAAGCGTATGCACAGCAAGCTTTCCAAAAAGCACATTATTCACCACTTGGTGAAACAGTTGTTTGGGACAATCCAGAAACAAATCATCGTGGATCTTACACACCTATTCGTGAGGGCCGGACAGCAGATAATGATCCTTGCCGACAGTATGAGCAAACGATCATTGTTGAGGGTCGTGCAGAAACAGCGGTTGGCACAGCCTGTCAAAACGCTGATGGCACTTGGCGCATTATTAATTAGGGCGTATCACTAACTAAATTGATAAAAATATAAAGAACGCAAAGGAAAAAACCATGTCTACGCAAGGTTTAATGGCAGGCAAAAAAGGTATTATTATGGGTGTTGCGAACCAACGCTCTATTGCTTGGGGTATTACAGAGGCATTACACGAAGCAGGCGCAGAGATTGCCCTGTCTTATCAGGGCGAGGCCCTTTTAAAGCGCGTTCAGCCGCTGGCCGAATCATTATCAATTGATACTCTTATTGAGTGTGATGTTACAGATATGGACAGCATAGACACGCTCTTCTCAGAGCTTGAGAAGAAGTGGGGCAAGATTGATTTTATTGTTCATGCCATTGCGTATTCAAACAAAGAAGAGCTTGAAGGTCGCTACGCAGAGACAACCCGCGATAATTTCCTCAAGACAATGGACATTTCAGTCTATTCTTTCACCGCCGTGGCACAGCGCGCAGCAAAAATTATGAACGAATCCGGCAGCATGGTCACATTGACATACTATGGAGCTGAGCAAGTCATGCCACATTACAATGTTATGGGCGTTGCTAAAGCTGCACTTGAGGCAAGTGTGCGCTATTTGGCAGAAGACTTTGGTAAAGATGGCATCACTGTTAATGCTATATCTGCAGGCCCAATTAAAACATTGGCGGCCAGCGGTATTGGTGATTTTCGATTCATTTTGAAGTGGAACGAATACAATGCGCCGTTACGACGCAATGTAACACAAACCGAAGTTGGAAAATCCGCCCTTTATCTTCTTTCAGAGCTTGGAAGCGGCGTAACAGGCGAGACACTTCATGTTGATGCTGGGTATCATTCAACGGGTATGTTGGCGGTTGATCGTACGGCGGAAACAGCTGAGCTTCTCAATGCTATGGCTGAGCGCAAAGCCAAAGACTAAAATACATATATTGATATCTATAGTTTTTTAACCCCCAAGAGCTATCTTTTGGGTGTAGAGATTTTTTATGTCATTGAAGAAGAAAACACATAAACCGCTTAATGTTATCCCTAAAGCATATTGGCAGGATATTGCAAACAACTATCCAGATCCCGTGTGTATTAAAACAAAAGAGCAGGACATTCGATTTAGCAATCAAGCCTTTAAGGACTTAATCGAATCCTCAGTGCCAGAAGAAACTGAGTTTTCGGCGATTTCTGATTTACCAGAAGATCTTACAGAGATTTTAGATGGCCCCGATAAAACCGTTCTGAGACATGGCTTTGAAGAATCCATTGATGGTATTAAATTGGGCACCGATGAAATGCGATTCCTGAAAACGCGTAAAATTTTGATCGGCCAAGATCATACAGAGCCGTTGATTTTGATGATTCTCAATGATGTGACAGAGCATATGAAAGCGGAAGATGAGATCATTGATAACTCTGTTGCCATGGAGCGGCGCAACCGGAAACTTGCACAAAGTAACGAAGCGCTCCAAGAATTTGCTTATGCGGCGGCTCATGACTTAAAAGAACCCATCCGAGGAATGCATAATTATGCGGAGTTTGTTTTGGCAGATTACCGGGAAGATTTGCCTCATGGCGCCATTGAATATATTGAGAAAATACAAGCCATGTCAAAACGCATGGATGTTATGGTTCACTCTCTTCTTAAATATTGTGAGACAACCTTCTCTGAAGAAGAGCGCCCAAAGCAGCCATGTAATATTGAAAAAATTGTAGAAAGCGCGATTGAAGATTTACAAGCACGGATCCAAGAAGAAAGTGCCTCGGTTCAAATTAAAAACAAGCTTCCTATTATTTATGGTTATGAAGATCGTATTCGAGAGGTTTTTGGGAACTTGATTCTCAACGGGCTCAAGTACAACGAATCGGACAAAAAAATGATCGAGATTGGTGTCTTCAGTGAGGCGGGTCAGGACGTTTTTTACGTGAAAGATAATGGAATTGGCATCGCGCAAGAACATCAAGACAAAGTTTTTCGTATTTTTAAACGCCTCCACAGCAAAGAAACATACGGGGGTGGGACAGGTATAGGCTTAGCAATTGTTAAACGAATTATAGAATATCATAATGGAAGTATATGGTTGAACTCCGCGCCAAATATGGGGACAACTTTTTATTTTACACTGGGAGATAGCTTGCGATGAGTGAAGTAAAAAAACTAATCATGATTGTTGAGGATAGCCACCACGACTATGATCTGTTGAAGCGGGCCATAGATAAAACGGGCTTTGATTGTGATGTCATACGTTTTGAAAGTGGTGATGATGCAATTGCCTACTTACAAAACTCAAATAACAATAATGATGAGCAGCCGCAGCCAGATTTTATTTTTCTTGATCTTAATATGCCGGGGCTCGATGGCCGTGATGTACTAAAAAAGATCAAAGAGAACGATAATATAAGTAAAATCCCTGTAGCGATTCTGACGTCTTCCGAAAAAGAATCGGATATTGAAAAATGTTATGAATTGGGTGCGAATACATTTATCCCAAAGCCCATGGGCTTGGATAATTTTATAATTACGGTTGAGAGTATTAAGGCTTTCTGGTTTGACGAAGTTCTTAATGAAAACTCAATTTAGATAAAATTTTATACTTATTTGATAAAGTTTTGATACAGTGACAGAGAAGCAAGAACAAATTCAACCTATGGTTTAAAAGAAAATAAAAAAGTGAGTAAATAGTGAGTTTATCCAGCAAACCCAAAATATCAGTACAGAAGAAAGTTCGTCCTATTGTAATTCTTGAGAGTGATGATGCACGATACGATCGAATGATTAATGCACTGAGGGGGATTGGTGTAAAAAACACAATTTTGCGTGTTAGGTCTAAGGATGCAGGTATTGGGCTTTTACAAAACAGGGGCGAGTTTGAGGGTTTAACAGATCATCTTCCTGGTATTATATTTTTGAATATTCAAGACGGTCCCGAAGATGCTTTGGATTTTTGTACCTATGTAAAACAATTCTTTACACCAATTCCAATTATTGGCATGGCCGATAAACGTGATAAAGAATTGATGGATTCTTGTTATACGACGGGCATGAACGCGGTGATTGTTTTGCCGGATAACATGGAAAAATTCTATCAGTCCCTTTTCCGTACCTTACACTTCTGGTATCGAACAGCAAAAATGTCTTAAGAGACAATACAGTATTACATTGACTTATGTTAAAAACTTTCTTATGAAAGATGTCTAAGGACAGTTTTCTGTAGGAGGATAACATGGTTCAAAGCGTTGAAGGTGTTCATTATATTTTCGATCGTTATGCGTTTCTCAATCAGCTTCTCTTTGAGTATTTTTCGACAAAACCAGATACATATGATCTGAAAAACGGAACACATATAGCCTCACAATTTGATCAAAAAACCGGACGCTTACGAAATTTCATTTGTAATGAAGATAATGAGATTATTTCAGGGCCCTTGAAGAATACCCCCGATGATAAAAGAGAGTTATTTGCATTGGGGCCAGATTCAAAAGATCATGCCATTCATTTGGCTTTGCGTCATGTGCGTAGTATTTATCATTCTGATCAGTTCACTAAGAAGGCAAAATCAATAAAACAAAAAGCGAAAGAAACGCGTGAGAGGATTGATACAGCATCTGAAATTCTCAAAGATCCAGAGGCTCGCCCCCTCTATTCTGAAAAACTTATCGCGTTTTATAAAAAAGATACATCCCTTATCTCCACAAGCGGGGTGCCGATTATCCCGTTGGGAATAGGCACGGATGATATTTTTATGCTTGATATGGCCCTCTCGGAGGAGATTCCAGATTCATCCGCAGCCAAAGAGCGTATTCAGGCCTTGACCGGATACAATGAATCACTTTTTAAGAAGGCAGAAAAACTCTTCAAAGTCATGCCCGATGATGAAGATATAAGATCGGTTTATAAGGAAGCCTTGGGCGATAAACTGGCTTATTTAGACCATTTAGAGACACTGGCCTGGCAGCTGATTGGATTTGCACAAAAGAACGAGAAAGCGAAAGGCTTTGTCACGAATCCAGACAACTATGTAGAACAGGTTGAGGAAGCTGTGCAGGCTTTTGTTGAAGAGGCATTGCCGCAAGAGATAGAGGCAAGAAACGCTGCCTTGCGTATTGGCACAGCAAAACCACCGCTTTTGCTCACAGGAAATATTGATGGAAAAGAAGCGAACAAAACATCTTCATCCAATGAGCTTTCAGAGGATGATAAGCAAAAAATTTATCAAACAGCTAAGAAAAATATTGAAGAGCGCGCAGCCTTTTTAAAGCAAGTCTCGCAAGAAAAACAAGAGGTGCTCTCAGCACTTATGGGCTTTATTGATGTTCAAGCCGTAGCTGCTGTGAACAAAGATAACCCTAAATCCATTATTATTGTGACGTATAAGAATCCAGAGGGTATCGAGTGTCTTTTTTATGCAAACCTATTGGATGTTGAGCTTGGTGATGTTTCAACCTATGAACCATTAAAGGGGTTCTTTAGACAAAATATCGACCATGTTCTTTCTGTGGCAAAAGATGTTTTGTCAGAGCAAAATGTTTATCTTATGAAACAAAATCCTAAAATCTCTGATCACTACCTTGAATCAACATATTTTGCTCAAGGTTTAGCGGATGATTGGGAAAAAGCGCATCAACCGCGCTAGATTAAAGGACGTCTTGTCCCAAGGGACGCTCTAAAAGACCCTTTATAAGATGATCCAAAGTCTTTTGGTTATTCATGGCCTCATAAACAGAGCGTGCAATCGGCATATCGATACCACGTTCTTCGGCAATTTTAAGAACAGCTTTGACAGTGTGTGCCCCTTCGGTGACAGAGCCACGCGACTGTATAATCTCTTCTGCTGTTTTGCCTTGGCCTAAAGCACACCCGAATGAGAAGTTTCTCGATTCCATGGCGTTACAGGTCAGGCATAGATCTCCTAAGCCAGAAAGCCCCATAAAGGTTGAGGGTTGTGCACCAAAGCTTTGGCCAAATCGAACAATCTCTGCAAGCCCGCGTGTAATGATTGCAGCACGCGCATTCAAACCTAGGTTTCGCCCCTCTGCTATACCACAAGCAATAGCAACAACATTCTTTAATGCGCCGCCCACTTGAACACCAACAATATCGTCAATGAAATAGGGTCGAAGTGTTGGATGTGAAATGCTTTGGCAGATATCATAGCCGATAGCATGGTATCGCTCTTCAAAAGCAATAGTCACAGCCGTCGGCTTGCCTTGAACAACTTCGGAAGCAAAACCAGGGCCGGACAAGGCGCCAACGATTAAGTTTGGCTCGAGGCCCAAGAGCACTTGAGACAATAGACGGCCGCTCTCGATCTCAATCCCTTTGGAGCAAATAATGATCGGTATATTCTCTTGTATATTTTTTATGACAGAGGCCATTGTTGCACCCACATATTGTGCTGGTGTGACTAAGAGAAGCGCATCTGACCGCCCAACCAACTCTTCAAGAGAAATGGTGGCTGAAAGATCACCGTTTAAATTAAAGCCCGGCAGGTACCGTGAATTGACATGGTTAAGATTGATGTCCTCGACAACATCTTGCTCAAGGGCCCAAATTTGAACATCGCGCCCAGCAAGACATAAAGACTGTGCTAGAGCCGTTCCCCAGGCGCCGCCGCCAATAACACCAAATTTCTGATAGCTCATTATGCATTCCTTCCCAAGGTCTCTAAACTCCAGCGTGGCTGTGCCTTTGTCCGGAGGGTATTTGTATCTAATTCTGTACTGCGGCTTTTAAGATTTTGATAGCCGGCCCAAGCAATCATGGCTGCATTATCTGTGCATAAATGAATAGGTGGTGCACAAAGGCTGAGGCCATTGGTTTGCACGTAACTTTCAAGTGCATTCCGTAGATATTGATTGGCAGCAACACCACCAGCAACAACCAAGTTCTTTATATCCGGAACTATCTCTTTGCTCATTTCATGGGCATGCAAGAGGCGATCAGTAACGACAGAACAAACAGTTGCATGAAAATGATGGGCAAGAGCAGAACGAAATTCAGGATTATCTTTTTCTTCTGGGTGGTTTTCTATCACTTTCAAAACGGCCGTTTTTAGGCCAGAAAAAGAAAAATCACAACTAGCTCGCCCTTTGAGTGGTTGGGGCAGAGCAATATTATAGATATCTTTCTCTGGATTATAGTCTTTGGCTAAATTTTCCAGAGCCGGACCCCCAGGATAGGATAGCCCTAACATCTTTGCAGTTTTATCAAACGCTTCTCCTAAGGCATCATCAATGCTTTGACCTAAAATCACATAATCACCCACATCTTTGGCCAAGATAAATTGTGTGTGTCCGCCAGAAATAAGAAGCAATAGATAGGGGGGATCTATGTTGTGTGATAATCCAACAGTGAGCGCGTGGCCTTCCAGATGATTGACAGGAATAAAGGGTTTTTTCTGAGCCTGCGCTAGGCCCTTAGCCATCATCATTCCCACCATAACGCCGCCAATAAGACCGGGGCCGGAGGTGGCTGCAAACCCATCAATATCATTGATTTGAAGGCCCGCATCGCTCAAAGCTTTTTCAACCACAGAATGAATATATTGTAGATGAGCGCGTGCAGCGATCTCAGGAACAACGCCACCGTAAACAATATGATCATCCAATTGGTTATGGATGATATTAGATAAAACCGCCCGCTTTTCACCATCAATAATCGCGGCAGCTGTCTCATCACAACTTGTTTCTAGTCCTAAAATATACATTCATATATCTTTCTTTAGTCATCAATCTGTATATAATTGCCTCCATAACGTTAGTGAATTTGGGGAGCTATATCTATGAAAAAAATTCGTGTAGGTACGCGCTCCTCACCTATGGCACTTCACCAAGCGGACTTATTTTGTGATGATTTGCGTGAGGCCTATCCGGGCCTATGGCAAGATGACACCATAGAAATTGTTCCCATTAAAAGCTCAGGCGACAAATTCCAAGATAAAGCGCTCAGCCGTATTGGTGGAAAGGGGCTTTTCATTAAAGAGTTTGAAGAAGCCCTGCAGGATGATTTGATAGATGTCGCGGTCCACTCTATGAAGGACGTTCCTTCTATAATGTCAGAGGGGTTTTTAATTGCCGCCTATCTAGAACGAAGTGACGCGAGAGACAGCTTCATTTCTCCACATGCAGATAGTTTAGAAAATTTACCTGAAGGTGCTGTTGTGGGCACGGCGGCACCACGCCGTAAGGCCATTACTTTATCAAAGCGCCCCGATCTGAAGGTTGTTACATTTAGGGGTAATGCAGATACACGGCTTGAAAAAATTTCGCGAGGAGACGTTGATGCTACCTATTTGTCTTACTGTGGATTAGAGCGCTTGAATAAAACAGAGGTGGTCACAAAAATTATGGAGGTTGAAGATATGCTGCCTGGCTGTGGTCAGGGGGCTATCGGTATAGAGGTTTTAGCTAGCCGCAATGATATCATTGAGCTTCTGCGCCCCGTTAATCATATACCAACCTACCAACGTGTAACGGCAGAGCGCCGCTGCCTTGAAGTTTTAGATGGTCATTGTCATTCGCCGCTCGCGGCTTACTCTATTATCGAAGACCAAGAGATTTATATTCGTGCATTGGCGGCACGAGAAGATGGTTCTGAGATGATTGAGGATGAAATTAGAGGGCCTTTAGAGGATTATGACATTTTAGGTCAAAAACTGGGAGAGGCCGTGTTATCAAAGCTTCCCGAGGATTTTTTCCAAAATATTTAATAATTATGGTATAGTCTTATTATTATGAGAGCGCTTATTTTACGCCCTATCAACGATGCGCGAATCACGCAGACTGAGCTTCAAAAACGTGAAGTTGATAGCATTTTGTCTCCAATGATTGCGGTGTCCGGCGATGATCATGAGCTGCGCACAGCAATTTTAAAAACCAAAAAGAAATACAGCGGCTTGATATTTACTAGTCGAAATGCGCTTAGACATCTTCCTGAAGATATTGATTTAACTGATGTTTCACCTGTTTACTGTGTTGGTGACGCAACAGCAGATATCGCACGAAACATGGGCTTTAAAGATGTTCTTTCAGCCAATGGCAATAAAAGCGACCTGATCAATTTGGTTTGCCATCACATAGAAACACGGACGCGCCCTTATTCTAAAAACGCTCCCCTTCTTCGTTTTGATCGCTTTCGCTATCTGGCGCAAGATAAAGAAGAAGGATTATCAAAAGTTTTGACAACACGTGGTTATGCGGTTGATCGCCTTCCAGTTTATGATGTGATGCCGACACATGGTTTGAACAGCTCTGCGCGCGCCGCTTTTGAGAATAAAGAAATTACGCATATCCTGTTTTTTGCGCCATTGACGGCTCGTATTTTTGTTGAATATGTACAAAGGCATAACCTTGAGCATTTGTGCCAGGATGTTACAGCCTGCTGTATTTCGTGGTCAGCACGCAATGCTTTGCAGCCCCTTATTTTTGAAGATATTAAAATCGCGGATCAACCGCGCCAAGATTGCCTTTTAGATTGTGTTGTGCCATCAGGAAAGGATGAGGACCATGCCAAACTCTGCGCATGATGTTAACCGTATTATCAAGCTATTCGGTGGTGTGCGCCCCATGGCGCAAAAGCTGTCTATTCCTGTGTCAAAAATACAAGAATGGAAAGATCGTGGTGAGATTCCAGCCAACCGTTTACATGATATTTTAGATGCAGCACATGAGTTTGATTTGGCCCGGTTGGTGAGCGAGCATGTCGTCAATTTACAAAAAGAACTGGACGAAAACATTCAACAGCAGCGTAGTGATCGACACTTGCGTGAACGTTTAAAGCGAGAAAAGTTCCGCAAATCTCAACTGCACTATGATTTATCTTACTGGGTTAAATCGTCCATTATTGTGGGAACAATTGCGGCCGCAATGTTTAGCCTTTTGTTTGTCTTGTTCTTTGCACCAGATTTTATCCCCAATATTGCTGGTAATGTCATGAAGACGCTCCAAAGCAAACCACCCGCGATTATCACTATGAATGATTTCAGAGATGTGGATAGCACGGAAGCCTTCCAAGAAAAGCTGGCGATGCTTGAACAGCAAAATGAAGATCTTAGGGGCAATATTCAGCGTTATGAAGATTATGCACTTGATACAGCAGCCAGCCCGTTCTTTTCCCCAGAAAAAAGCCTGGCGCGCATTGATGAGATTTTTTCTTCTGTTTCAACAGAAACGGAAAGCATAGGACCTTTAGCAAGTGCACTTCAAACCTTACAAAGAACAGCTGAGGGGAATGATAAGTTACAAATGGTTTATGGCATGAGTAAGGTGTTTCTAGATCGTTTTGATGGTGTTGCACGACAAACTGGACTGGATAAAGTTCTTAATAGTCGAGAGGTCCAACAAATAGCCTCTAAAGTCAACACGGATGACGTCAAGGCGGCGGCATTATTGATTGCCACGGCACAACTGCGGGGTGCTTTGGGGCGTGAAACAGATTTTGCTGAAGACCTAGAAACACTCAAAGAAATTGTGGGTGATGACCCAGCTCTAGTGGCATCTATTAATCGATTAGAGCCCTATGCTGAAAAGGGATTGTCTGGTCGTGAAGTGCTCAATCAGCACCTGTCAGATATGGCAGAAGACATTATTGCTATGAAATATCAAGGGAACGTGAATGGTAAGCCCATTAACAACCCACTTCTGCGTAAGATCAATGAAGAGCTGAATATTGATATTGCTGGTCAGATCAGTGAAGTGAATGAAGAAAACCCTATTGTTGTAATTGCTAATGCACAAAACCACCTCCAAAACGGTGATGTTGTCTCTGCCACACAGGAAATTCTCAAAATCAAAGGGCCGGCGGCTATTTTGGCTGAGCCATTTATTGAAAAATCACGTGGATACATTGAAGCTTCAGGTCTTATGGGGCAACTGAC
>CAXRKA010000155.1:0-7476 GCA_964231155.1 Alphaproteobacteria bacterium
ATTTTCCACTTCCCCAAAAGACTGATAAATCAGGCCACCCTCTTCGAAAGTGTAAAACCGAATATTTTTTAAGCGCGCCGTCAATTTGCGATACTCTTCGCCATCAAACATATAAGGCTCTTGATCGGCAGCAATCACTTCAACATCATATTCAGCCGCCAAAGATAGGTCGCTCTTTTGCTTCAGCCTCATATCTTGATATTCAACCTCGCTGGCATAGGCCGTATTGAAACCTTCCATATTCTCGACAAACACAGCATACTTAGCAAAATCTCCTGAAAAGATAAAGGATGGCTGTGGCGCAACGCTTCTAAATGTAAAAGACAGATCCACATCTTGCGTATCACGAATAACTACCTCATCAAAAATCAATAATGTATTGATTTCAGGATCAAAGCGATCATAACGATCTTGAAGTTTAACGATCTCACTCTCAATCATCGTTGGCAAAGCCCATTCTGGAACATCTTTGATATTCTGACTATATTGTGCCCAATATCTATAATCTGGCTCTTGACCAACCGTGTAGTGATAAGCAATACCTACCTCAACAGCATGGCTTGGTGCACTTGCCTGCCCCATAACCAAAGACGGAAAAGCTATGGAAAGTGCCAAAACACTTGTAAACAGAAGTTGATTGTTGTTGCTCATCATATGCCGTATTATGGCGAGACAATCTGTAAAAATTGGTAAATTAAAAGAATGACAGACGATAAAGATCTTTGGCTAACGATAATAGAAGATGTTGAGCCCCTCACGCGTGATGCAAAGAACCGTCATGTTTCCCATGAACCTGATGCAAAGATATTTGATCCTGAAATAGTTGATCAGATTGTGCCCGAAGAAGCAGCAAGCAAACCAGATCTTGAAAAAACATCATCCACAGAAAAACGCACTGAGACAGATTATCAATTAAGTGAAATTGATCTCAAAACCTTCAAGAAAATCAAACGTGGCGCTATGACGATTGATTATCGCCTTGATTTGCATCATATGACACGCCACGAAGCAAAACTCTCCCTGATCAATCATGTTCAGCTTGCCCGGCGACAAGGGGGACGTTGCTTCTTAGCAATTACAGGCCGTGGTGATGCCAGCAAAGGGACCGGTGTTATTCGTAAAGAGCTGCCCTTATGGCTAGAAACGGCGCCCCTCAATCAATATGTTTATGCCTATAAACAGGCTGCACGACATGATGGAGGCGATGGTGCCTTTTATCTTCTTTTACGCCGTCCATCTCAATGATTTTTAACCATCGCTTTGCCGAAGCCTCTTGTAATCACCAGATAAAATTATAATATGGCAGTAGATACATTCGATAATAAAGGATTCTCAAAATGAAAAAATATATTGGTATTTCTCTAATTGCTGTAGGTTTAGTTATCATAGTTGCCGTGACCTATTTCGTACCGAAAAATGGCAATGCAAATAAAATTATTGAACAACAAGCGTCAACAGGTTCTGAAGGCAATACAACAGCACAAACCCCATCTCAATCTTGGCTCAATCAAATTAAAGTTGATGAGATTTATGCAACAGTCAATGGTAAGGAGATCACCGGCGGTGATGTTTTTGCTATTTTACGCACAATGCCGTCACAGGCCTTACAACAGACAAATATTTCAATGCTTGGTGTTGTTGTCAATCAGCTTGTAAATGATCAATTGGTTATCTCTGAAGCTGAAAAAGCGGGTCTTGGTAGTGATAAAGAGTTTTTAGCACGCCTTGAGGAAGTCAAAGATCAGTTGCTACGCGATATCTACGTGCGGAATCTTGTTCAACAAGATATTACAGATGAAGCGCTACGTGCTAAGTTTGAAGAAATTCTTTTCAATACACCACGCCAACAAGAGGTTAAAGCATCTCATATTCTTGTTAAGACGGCTGATGAAGCCAAAGCTGTGATTGAACGTCTGAACAATAGTGAAGACTTTGCAACTGTTGCCCAAGAAGCATCCATAGGTCCAAGTGCATCACGTGGTGGTGATCTTGGTTACTTTACTCAAGATGCAATGGTACAGCCTTTTGCAGAAGCGGCTTTTGCTCTTGAGTTGAACAACTATTCAACAGAACCCGTAGAAACACAGTTTGGTTTTCATGTCATTCAAATCAACGACAAACGCTTACAGCCCAAGCCTGAATTTGATGCTGTGAAAGAAGAGATCCGTGCTCAACTTGCCAATGAGCTGATACGCTCTAAAGTCAGCACGCTCAGAGATGGTGCTCAGATTGATCTTAATCTTCCTGAAGCCGCTCAGGTTGCGAACTAAACTTTTATTATAGAATGATCTTTTCAAACCCCTGCCTTGAGCAGGGGTTTTTATATGTGCTACATATAGCCTATGATGATACGCTGGACAGCCAATGATATTGATATGTTTTACAAGTCTCCTTTAGGAAAAACTGTATCCAATTCTATTGCCGATGCGATCAAAGATCAGCTTGCACTCTCTGAAAGTTCAAAGACTCAGGTTTGTGGTATTGGATTTACTGCCCCCTATCTTGACGAAGAACGCCAAGATCATATGATACTGATGCCTTCTGAGATTGGTCTTGTTCATTGGCCTGAGAAAGGGCCACGACGTGTTGCTCAAATCGATAGCTTTGCTCTTCCACTGCCTGATCAATCCGTAGATGTTGCTCTGGTGGTTCATGCATTAGAGAATATTGGCTATATTCCTGATTTTCTTGATGAGTTATGGCGTATTACAAAAAGCAATGGCCATGTCATATTTATCACGCCCAACCGTCATGGTTTATGGGTACGCTCAGAGAAAACACCTTTTGGTATGGGACGTCCATTCTCAAGTCTTGAGTTGCGTGATCTACTACAAGAAGCACGTTTTGTCATTACAAAGGCTGAACACGCCCTGTTTTTCCCACCTTTTGAGCGTCTGATATCCATATCACAGTATCTTGAACCCTTTGGTCGCTTTGCTTTGGGCGCATTGGGTGGTGTGAATATTATTCATGCAACAAAACAGGTTTATGCCGTGCCTCCAGCAGAGCGTTCAAAAAAGGCCCGCATTTCTATGCAAAAAGCCGCCGGCGCGGTCTAATCGTTTTCTGTTAGATCTTCTTGCTTTTCCTACGAATTTCTCTATTTTGGCCTTGAAGACTAAAGAAACTCACTTATCTATAAGACTACACATAATTATTGAGGATAATAAAGATGGTTGCGACCCAAGAAACCATTGATACCGTTAAGGAAACGCAAGGTAAATACAAATACGGATTTACCACTGATATTGATATGGAGATGGCCCCTAAAGGCTTGAACGAAGATATCATTCGCTTTATTTCTGCGAAAAAGAGTGAGCCCGAGTGGATGTTGGAATGGCGTTTGAATGCTTTTAAAGTCTGGCAGTCACTCCCTGAGCCAGATTGGGCAAAGCTGAAGTTTCCTCAAATCGATTACCAGGACTCTTATTACTACGCCGCACCAAAGTCTGATAAAGATCGTCCAAAATCATTGGATGAAGTGGATCCGAAACTTCTAGAAACTTACGAGAAGCTCGGTATCCCACTCAAAGAGCAAGCTGTTTTGGCCGGTGTTGCGGTTGATGTCGTATTCGACTCCGTCTCTGTAGCCACAACATTTAAAGAAAAACTCAAAGAAGCGGGCGTGATCTTCTGTTCTATTTCAGAAGCCATTCAAAATCATCCTGAGTTAGTTCAAAAATATCTCGGTACTGTTATCCCTGTCGATGATCATAAGTTCTCAGCTTTGAACTCTGCTATGTTTACCGATGGTTCTTTTGTCTATGTGCCCAAAGGTGTCCGCTGTCCTATGGAACTGTCGACATACTTCCGCATTAATGCAATGAACACAGGCCAGTTTGAGCGTACATTGATTATCGCTGATGAAGGCTCTTATGTCTCGTACCTTGAAGGTTGTACAGCACCACAACGTGATGAACATCAACTGCATGCTGCAAATGTTGAGTTGATTGCGATGAAAGATGCTGAGATTAAATACTCTACCGTTCAAAACTGGTACCCTGGTGATGAAGAGGGCAAAGGTGGGATTTACAACTTTGTGACGATGCGTGGTATTTGTGAAGGTGCAAACTCCAAAATCTCATGGACACAAGTTGAAACAGGTTCTGCAATCACTTGGAAATACCCAAGCTGTATCCTCAAAGGGGACAACTCCCAAGGTGAGTTTTACTCTGTTGCCATGACGAATAACTACCAGCAAGCCGATACAGGAACAAAAATGATCCATATCGGGAAAAACACCCGCTCACGCATTGTATCTAAAGGTATTTCCAGCGGTAAATCAGATAATACGTATCGCGGTTTGGTCAAAATCTTACCGAACGCCACAAACGCGCGTAACTTTACACAATGTGATTCACTTTTGATTGGTGATACATGTGGTGCACACACCGTGCCTTACATTGAATCAAAAGCACCAACAGCCATTTGTGAACACGAAGCCACAACAGCGAAGATTTCTGATGACCAAATGTTTTATGCACAAAGCCGTGGTCTAGACGAAGAAGAAGCCACCGCGCTTATCATTAATGGCTTTTGCAAGGAAGTCCTCCAGCATTTACCGATGGAATTTGCCGTTGAAGCCCAAAAGCTGATCGCGATTTCACTTGAAGGTAGCGTAGGTTAGACAAGATATAAAAATCAAATAAGAGAGATAAAAATGTTAAACATTAAAAACCTAAAAGCACAACTTGAAGAAAATGAAGAGGTTCAAATCTTAAAGGGCCTAGACCTTGAGATCGGTGATGGTGAATTGCATGCCATTATGGGCCCTAACGGTTCAGGGAAATCAACGCTATCCTATGTTCTTGCCGGTAAAGAGGACTATGAAGTCACAGATGGTTCTGTAGAATTAGACGGTGAAGATCTCCTTGATATGGATCCTGAAGAGCGTGCTGCCGCTGGTGTATTCTTGGCTTTTCAATACCCTGTTGAAATTCCAGGTGTACCTATGACGACCTTCTTGCGTACAGCCATTAATGCTATTCGTAAGCAAAAGGATGAAGACGAGATTGATACGCTAGAGTTTATGAAGCTCATCAAAGAAAACTGCCGTAAGCTTGGCATCAAAGAAGATATGATCAAGCGTCCTGTCAATGTTGGCTATTCTGGCGGTGAGAAAAAGCGTGCAGAAGTTTTACAAATGGCGATTTTGGATCCAAAACTGTGCATTTTAGATGAAACGGACTCTGGTCTTGATATTGATGCATTGAAAGTTGTTTCTGAAGGTGTCAATAACCTACGCAATGAGAACCGTTCTTTCTTGATTATCACACATTACCAACGCCTTCTTGATTACATCAAACCTGATCATGTCCACATCATGGCGGATGGAAAAATTGTACAATCTGGTGGTCCTGAGCTTGCGCTTGAATTGGAAGAAAAAGGCTACGGCGATCTCTTGAATGATGCCCCTTAAAAAATAAAACAATACGGCATAAAGAGACCCAATATGGCACAAAGTGAAACACAAATGATCAATCCAAAACCAACATGGCTACAAGCTATGCGCGAAGAGGCGTGGTCAGACTATCAAACATCTGATTATCCAACACGCCAGGTTGAAGAATGGAAATATACCAACCTGAAGTTTATGAAGGGTGCCGATCTCACGCCTTATACAGATGCTGCACAGAATGTCACAGCTCAAGATTTGCCCGAACCTCTATTGGGTAAAGAAGGGCAGAAAGCCCGTGTTGTTATTGTCAATGGTGTCTACCGCGAAGATCTTTCAAACATCTCAGCTCTTCCTCAAACGGTCACCGTCTGCCCATTAAACGAAGCACTCGCTAAAAATGAAGGCTTGCTGGAGACATACTTAAAGCGCTTTGAAGGCACAGCCACACATGCCATGCATGCGCTCAATACACATTACTTCACCAATGGTGTGTTTGTTTACGTTCCACAAGGCGAGAAAATTGAACAGCCTATTGAAATCACCAATGTAACCGTTGGAAAGAGTGATGCGCTGGCCTGTTGTTATCCACGTCATGTATTTGTTGTTCAAGAGAATGCCGAAGCAACAATTCTTGAGCATCTTGTCGGTTCAGATCAATATCTAAGCAACATCGCTTATGATATTACTGTTCAAGATAATGGCCTTCTTCACCATTATCGTCACCAAAATGAGAACCAAAATGGTGGCCATCAAATTTCTACGACACGTTTATCTATCAATGAAAAAAGCCACTATGATGGCTTTACACTGACCACAGGTGCAAAGCTAGCACGCAATGAAGTGCATGGAAAAATGCACGGTGATGATGGAACATGTCGTGTGAATGGGTGTTACCTCAACAAAGATGACCAACACTCAGATACAACGATCATTATTCATCATGAAAAAGAGCGTGGTGTATCCAATCAAGTTTTTAAAGGTATTCTTGATGACGCAGCACGAGGCGTATTCCAAGGTAAAATTCATGTTCATCCAGGTGCCCAAAAGACAGATGGTTATCAATTAAACAACGCTATTCTTCTGTGCAATCAAGCAGAGGTTGATGTTAAACCTGAGTTGGAAATTTATGCCGATGATGTAAAATGTTCACATGGTGCGACAACGGGTCAGTTGGATGATGGATCTTTATTCTATCTACGTTCACGTGGTCTTCCAGAGCGCCAAGCCAAGCAGCTTCTTCTTCAAGCCTTCATCACAGAGGCTGTTGATGAGATTGAGCATGAAACCATCCGTGAGACTTTCACAGAGCTGGCTCATATCTGGATCAAAACACAGCTAGATATTTAGTTTATTTAAAAGATGTTCTGGGAACTTTGGCAAGCTTTCAAGTGTTGTATATTCAACGTCTTGAAGTGGGTTAATAGACACAGATTTACGCATTTTGCCATCATAAATCTTTTCTACTTCCCAGTTTTTGGCATATCCATTAATAAGAATAAGATCACCATTCTCAGGTGTTTTTAATTTGCTCCATTGTGTCATAGGCACGTGGAACCGCTCTTTGATAAAGGCTTTGATTGTTGTACCGTGAGAAACAATCATTATATTGTGTGCACCTTCTTCTATGTCACGAGACAAAGTCCCATCAATGAAAGATTTAACTGTGTTACAGACTTCCTGTGGTGAATTGCCCAGAGGTGCCTTAGCTGTAAACCGTTCCACATCATATAAATCTTTTGAATTTTTCTGAAACTCGTCTTGGAACCCTGTAATATTTCCTTCTTTACGGGCTTTTTTAATAAAAGAAAGCAAGCCAAAACTTTGCTCAATCAGACGTGATTCATCACGGAAAACAAACTTTATTTGACTGCAAAGTTCCTCTCCCAATCCTCTTAAGTTACCAGCAAGAGTTTCTAAAGTTCTTTGGTAAGGAGAGCAATAAATCCAAATCACATCTCCAGGTTTAAATCTTTTACTTTCACGCAAGTGAACACCCGTGTAATAAGCATCTAACCAGCCTTCATCAACTAAACTCAGTTTTTCATCCCCAGGATTCACATAGAAGTCTTCATTGACAT
>CAXRKA010000156.1:0-7581 GCA_964231155.1 Alphaproteobacteria bacterium
AGAACCACTCTTGATCAAGAATTAAGGTTGTATTGGAGCACATTTAGTCTTAAAAAAGTCTCATGGCAAAAAACAAAGATACAGCAAAAACCAATCTTGATGGACCTGACATCACAGGTCTGATCAATGATGATGTGGTTCAACCTTTTCTTCTGGAAACGCCAAATTTCCGTGGACGCATGGTGCGTTTAGGCTCTGTGCTCAACGAGATTTTGGGCAAGCACAACTACCCCGAACCTGTTGAAAAACTCCTGATCAAAGCACTGACCATCACAGCCCTACTGGCCGGAATGTTAAAATTCAAAGGCGTCTTCACACTCCAAACAAAGGGAGATGGGATCATCCCAACTATGGCATGTGACATAACACATGATGGCGCCCTACGCGGCTTTGCGATTATTCGTGGGGATAGCATAAAAGAGGATCATGAATACAGTTTCAAAGAATTGGTTGGTGATGGTTATATTGCGTTGACTGTTGATCAAGAAAATGCTGAACGCTATCAAGGCCTTGTTGAACTTGAGGGAGAGACAATCGTTGATGCCATTCATAGCTATTTTAGACAATCTGAACAGATCAAAGCTGGCATTCAACTCTACTGCACTAAGAATGACAATGGACAATGGCAATCTGCCGCCATTATGATTCAGAGCCTGCCTCAAGAAGATGAACAAGAGCATATGCAAGGTAAATCCAACCTTGAATCTGATCATTGGCGCCGTGTTATGATGCTTCTTGAAACGGCAACCGCAGAAGAAATGAACGATCCTAAGATAGCCGTGAATGATATGGTCTATCGCCTATTCCACGAAGAAACTGTTCGTGTTTTTGATCCATTGCAGTTGCGTCACACTTGCCGATGCTCTCGTGAGCGTGTTATCAATATTATTCAACAATCACTCACATCAGAAAATGTTGGTGAGTATATTGAAGATGGCAGAATTTATATGGACTGTGAGTTTTGTAGTGAACGCTATGAGTTCGATGAATCAGAAATCCATAAACTTTTACAGTAAGAAAGGGCCAACACAATGCGAATAGTCACCATGATTTTATTATCTTTCTTTTGCGTATCCTGTGCCCAACCTTTACCTGTTTCTCCCACCCCTCATTTTAGTCATTGGTCTAAAAACCCAATGCGTCTCGATGTCAAACATATCGTATTTGAGAATGTTGATGTTAACCGCGGTGATGAAGAAGAGTTCTTTTTCCCTGTGGGCTTAGAGCAATCTGTCAGACTATGGCGCGAAGATCGCCTATTGGCCAATCACTATAACAACAATACATTGACGATTGAGATTATAGAAAGCAGCATCACCAAGAAGGACTTACCCACACAAACGGGGCTGGCTGATTTCTTCTTTATAGAGCAAGCAGAGGAGTTGGGCATTAAGCTAAAGGTCAACTATACATTATCATCCGCCTATCAACCGGTTATCGCCCAAGGTGGCGTCAGCATTAATAGGAAGCAAACCGTGCCTGAAAATGCCTCCATCCAAGAGCAGGAAATTATTTGGGTGACCTTGCTAGAAAATACAATTAACGATCTTGATACCTTGTCCGAAAAGGTCTTTCGAGAAAAGCTCAACATTGTTCAAGGATTGAATAGAACTTTTGACACCGATAACAACAGTTCGCCAATGGAAGAAATTGGCCCGTCTAATCCCGCCAGAAATGCGGAACAAATAAGACAAGAACTGTAAAGAGCTCTAAACGCCCCAGCAACATTGCCGTCAGCAATATCCATTTTGCACTCATCGGTACTGACTGATAGGTGGATGCCGGCCCTATTGTTTCACCTAAACCTGGACCAACATTGGCCAAGCCTGCTGCTGCACCACTGAGCGAAGAGATCAGATCCATCCCTGTCATAGAGAGCATCACGGCAATTAGGCAAAAGACCGTCACAAAAACAAAAAAGAAACTCATCACTGAAGCATAAACAGCCGGTTGAAGAATTTTGTTATTGTATTTAGGTGTGAATACAGCATTGGGATAAATTAGTTTTTTCATTTGCGTTTTAACCACTTCGCCCAACACTTGAAAACGGAAGATTTTAATCCCACACGTTGCTGAACCCGCACATCCCCCAACCATCATCGCAAAAAAGAAAACCACGGTGGCAAAAACACCCCATTGATGGAAGTCCGTTGTGGCATAGCCTGTACCTGAAATAATAGATGTGAGGTTAAATGCAGCTAGACGCAATGCCGACCAACCATCAACACCACTGCGATAAAGATAAAGTGTCATAAGACCAACAACGAAGACCAAAAAGACCATAAACCCATGCACTTGGTGATCTTGGAATATGCGTTGTGGTCGTCCATTGATGGCTTGAACAAAAAGAATAAATGGAATACAGCCCAAGATCATAAAAACAATCGAGACCACTTCTATAGATGGATTCTGAAAATAACCAATAGATCCATCCGATGTCGAGTATCCTCCCGTCGCCAATGTTGTCATGGCATGACAAATTGCGTCGAAAAGCTCCATCCCTGCCATGCCATAAGAAAGGACACATAAAAATGTTAGAATGAAATACACCAAAGCAATTTGACCGGCCAGGCTAGCAGCGCGCGGCAAGACTTTATCATTATCTGAGAATTCTGTGCGGAAAAGCTGCATTCCTCCAACGCCCAGAAACGGCAGGATAGATAAAGCCATGACAATCACACCAATTCCCCCCAACCATTGCAAAAGGGCACGCCAAAGCAATATACCTTTAGGTGCCGCATCCAATCCACTGAGTATTGTTGCTCCCGTTGTTGTGATCCCTGACATAGATTCAAACATCGCGTCTGTAAAATTCAGCTGTAATGTTGAGAAATAAAAGGGCAGAGCCGCAAAGAGAGCAATAAAAATCCAAGCTGATACAGTCAGCACAAAAGTCTGCCGTATCGATAAAAAGAAATTGTCATCCTTATTCATAAGGATCAAAAACACACCAACAAAAGACGTCATCGCTATAGACTGAAAAAACGCCAACCAATTGGGATGGCCTGTATACCAATCAATCAGCATAGGCAGCGACATAATAAAAGCCATGACCACCAAGAAAATGCCATTCACAAATAATATGGGGCGAATGTTTTTCATAGGTTGTAATCCATTGCTGATTTATTCAAAAGTGATCTCTACGCGCCTGTTGGCTGGCTCTTTAACGTTGTCACTGGTCTGGACCATAGGACGTGTTTCCCCCATGGCTCTAATTTTTAGAAGATCTGCATCCACACCGAGCTCTATTAACGCACTACGTACAGCCCCTGCGCGTTCGAAAGATAGGCGCTTATTGTATTGATCTGTACCACGTGTATCAGTATGGCCGATAGTGATTACAGCTTTCAGATCGTCTCGTCCTTTAATTTGCTCAGACACACTGTTCAAAACACGCCCGGCAGTCTCATCCACTGTAGAACTATCAAAATCAAAGAAAACAAGGAATTTTGCATCAGACACAGCGACTTTTGGTACTTCACCTGGTGCTGGTGGCAAAAGATCAAGCAAATCACGTTGCTCGTCTTGACTTTCTTCAACAACGTCTTCTTCTACTGACTCTAACTCTGCCACAACCTTTGCCATTTTCCGAACCTGAGGATTGGGTTTAAATAAGGATGTGCGTTGTACGAGATCTGCCATGGATATATAGAAGCGGTCTTTACAAACTTCAGCGACTTTACCCC
Organism: Alphaproteobacteria bacterium; assembly: GCA_964231155.1. Classification (GTDB taxonomy): domain Bacteria; phylum Pseudomonadota; class Alphaproteobacteria; order Micavibrionales; family SZUA-601; genus CAXRKA01. The sequence goes on from CAXRKA010000156.1 coordinate 3,687, forward strand.
GCGCCTGACCAACATGATACATTGCCCAACAGTCATAATAAAATTGTGCCCGGGCGGCAATATTGGGGGCTATCTCACGCGCACCTGTGTCTAAATAATCAACCAATCGATAATAGCTTTGAACAATAGGCTCTTCACCATTAAGGCGCCAATTATCTAAAGGCTCAGGCATAACCACATCACCCTCTGAGGCAACAGCGGCTTTATGATAAAAATGTGTTTGAGCCTTAGATGACAGATTGAAGTTATCTTCTTCATCCATCACCATAATTTTATAATTACGGAACAAGTGGCGTGTAAACGGCGAACCAATTCCTTCTATCCGTTTCTCAACCATTTCGCGTGGGGAATTGTGCTTGATGTCAAGATACGCATGCGCTGATAGTGGCATGCAAACAACGAAAACAGCCACGCTGAGGATGGCTTTGATAATGAGCTTAAGCTGAGAATTTTTCATGTGATGATCGCTTCTTTGATCGTGTGAGGCTTGACTTCATATGCTATTCAAGATATTAAAAACAAAACACAGGCTAGTCAACCTACGCTATCCAAGTTAAGGAAAACCTATGACAGCACAAAATGCCAAAAGCACCATTGCACATATCGAGCAGGTTATTGACTTGCTAAGGAGGCATCTTTGACTGGGATACAGCGATTAAAAAACTAGAAGAGCTTAATCAAACTTCAGAAGAGCCCGATTTCTGGGACGATAATGAAAAAGCTCAAAAAATCATGAAAGAGCGCAACCGTCTCTCTTCACGTATTGAAGACATTCAATCCATGGAAGAAAAGCTCGAAGAGTACACTTTGCTTTTAGATATGGCGAAGGAAGAAGGCGATGAAGCAACTGAAAAAGAAGCGCTTGAGGGTTTGGAAAAACTCAATGCCTTCGCTGACAAAAAAGAACTCGCCAGTCTTCTTTCTGGTGAGTTTGACCATAGTGATGCGTTCTTAGAGATTAATGCTGGTGCTGGCGGAACCGAAAGCTGTGATTGGGCGGAGATGCTTTGTCGCATGTACTTGCGTTGGGCTGATAGACGCGGATATAAAACACTTATCCAATCTCGTACGGACGGAGATGAAGCAGGTATTAAATCGGTCACCATTCAAATTGAAGGTGACAGCGCCTATGGCTGGCTCAAAACAGAAAATGGAGTCCACCGCCTTGTTCGCATTTCACCTTTTGATTCAAACGCCAAACGTCATACAAGTTTTGCCTCCGTTGCCGTCACACCTGTCTTGGATGACAATATTGATATAGATATTGAAGAAAAAGATCTGCGTGTGGATACGTACCGTGCTTCTGGTGCTGGTGGACAGCACGTCAACACAACAGACTCTGCCGTTCGTATTACACATGTTCCAACAGGCACTGTCGTGACATGCCAGGCAGAACGTTCACAACATAAAAACCGTGATAAAGCGATGAAAATGCTACAAGCCAAGCTTTATGAATTAGAACGTCAGAAACAAGAGGCTGAAAAAGCTAAGATTCAAGGTGAGAAAACAGATATTGGCTGGGGCCACCAAATACGATCGTATGTTCTGCACCCGTATCAAATGATAAAAGATCTTCGCACAAATGTTGAAACAAGCAACACACAGGCTGTATTAGACGGTGATATTGATGATTTTATAGAAGCCGCCCTTTCATCACAAATCGGATAAATTACACTCCCCACAAGCAAGTAAAAGAAAAATCCCTTGCTTTACAATGACTTATTGTCCTAGACTGAATGACGTCTTATTGCACACATCGTTTTATACGACGGCCTCTACTAGGGCTTTGTTATGAAAGATGTTGTATAATAGGACTTGTATTCACTTCAACAAAGACAGCTAAGGGGGCATCCATGGCATTTGAGCAACGTATTGCTGCACTTGAAACACGTCGCAGCGGACTTGATGATGATATTCAATCAGAATTAAAACGCCCAATACCAGATGAAGTGCTAATTGCGGAGATAAAAAAGAAAAAACTAGCCCTAAAAGAGGAAATCAGACGTCTAAAGCACTAAGACTGCGGTGATTTCCGTGTGTATATCACTTGAGGTATACCACGGCGTTCAACAAGAACAGATTTGACCAAGGACCAATCTATTGGTTCTTGGTCTTCGCTTTTCAGCATAGCTTGAACAGTCTTCATAATATTATCCGGCACGACAGGTGTGATAATGCGCCCACGAAATTCAACCTCATCCATTTGATCCCCTTCAGGGTGCGCCTCCATAAGCAGCTGATCATTATCCCACGCCAATTTAACAGGCTGATTAATCACACGAACTGGCGTGTCTTTTGGAATATCTTCAAAAACCTGAATAATATCTTCTGGATACATACGAATACAACCTGATGAAACGCGGCGCCCAATACCGCTCGGCTTATGTGTGCCGTGAATAAGATAAGCCGGCCAATCGAGATACAAAGCATGCGTGCCCAAAGGGTTATCAGGGCCTGTTTCCACAACCTTTGGCAGTTCTGGGTTTTCTTTGCGCATGCGCTCCGTTGGTCTCCATTTAGGCCCCTCAACCTTTGTCCGAATCTTAGTTTCTCCCATGGGTGTATCAAGCCCTTCACGACCAATCCCAATAGGATATGTTTTGATCTCATCACCAACAAAGTGATACAGGCGCAATTCACCCAAATTAATCACAACACCTTTTCGTTCAACATCAGGAATAATTTGTCGAAAGGGGATCAAGATCTCCTGGCCTTCACCTGGCACTAAATGATCCACACCAGGGTTGGCAGATAGCAGTTCTACATAGCCAATTTTATGCTCAATAGCCAAATCAACGAGTGTATCTTCATATTCTGCTTCAATCACCACATCTTCACCAACGAACACAGGCGGTTGTGTTCTATTTTCAGCCAAGAGTGGGGTTGTACTGAAAAGCAAAATAGATACAATATAAAGAATACGAACCATCATTTTTATCACCGTATTTTAGATTTATAAGGTAAACAACAATGCTGAAAAAAAGAAGTGCTCTTTTTATTCTTTGTTTGTGTGTTGCCCTTATCACTTTCACACTCCCCGCACAGGCTAGAAGCTCATTTGGCAAAGTGGATGAAGTTGTCGTCTATAAAGGCGCACGCATTATGGAACTCATCAAGAATGATAAAGTTGTGAAACGCTATAAGGTTGCCCTTGGCTTTAACCCTGTAGGCCACAAGATTTTTGAAGGGGATGGCCGCACACCTGTTGGACGCTATTTCTTGACTTGGCGTAACGAAGAAAGCCAATTTCACCGTTCCATTAACATCTCTTATCCAGACACCGCTGATAAAGCTGTAGCTCGTTCCTTAGGATATTCTCCCGGTGGGCTGATTATGATCCATGGGCTTCCCAATGACGTCAGCAATAAGAAAGAGATAAACCATCCTTATGTTGATTGGACAGACGGCTGTATTGCTGTCACCAATGAAGAAATGGATGAGATCTGGCAAGCTGTCGGTAAAAATACGCCGATCACTATCCGGCCCTAAGAAATAGAAACACGATACAAAAAAGCCCGCGTTAAGCGGGCTTTCTTTTTATTCTTTGTCTTTGAGCTTATGCAGCATCTGAGGCTGAGCCTTCTTCTCCGTCTTGCTGTTGAGCAAGCTCTTCACCAGCTTCGATGGCTGCTGCTTCAGCAGCTTCGAGATCAATCTCATCTTCACTTGGAGGCGGTGCAAGCTCGATATCACGCTCACTTGCAATCTGCTTGATTGTGTGGTGATAAGCACCTGTACCCGCAGGGATCAATCGACCAACAATCACATTCTCTTTAAGGCCGTCAAGCGTATCGACTTTGCTGTTTACAGCAGCTTCTGTCAGAACGCGTGTTGTCTCCTGGAATGATGCAGCAGAAATAAATGAACGTGTTTGCAAGCTGGCTTTTGTAATACC